>NZ_JBHYIG010000371.1:0-8443 GCF_042740015.1 Streptomyces sp. NPDC059037 | reverse complement strand
GTTCGGCGGTGAACCAGGACGGTGCGAGCAATGGGATGACGGCGCCGAACGGCCCGTCCCAAGAGCGGGTGATCCGGGCGGCGTTGGCGGATGCTGGTCTGTCGTCGGCGGACGTGGACGCGGTGGAGGGCCATGGCACGGCGACCGTCCTCGGCGATCCGATCGAGGCGCAGGCGCTGCTCGCGACGTACGGCCAAGACCGGGCGGCCGGAAGGCCGTTGTGGCTGGGCTCGCTGAAGTCGAACATCGGCCACACGCAGGCGGCGGCGGGCGTCGGCGGTGTGATCAAGATGGTCATGGCGATGGGTGCCCAGTCGCTGCCGGCGACGCTGCATGTGGATGAGCCGACGTCGAAGGTGGACTGGTCCTCGGGTGCGGTGGAGCTGTTGCGCGAGGCGCGGTCCTGGCCGCGTGACGCCTCGCGTCCGCGCCGGGCGGGAGTGTCGAGCTTCGGCGCCAGCGGCACGAACGCGCATGTGATCGTGGAGGAACCGCCCCTGCAAGCCGATGCTGCAGTGGAGTCTGAGGGCGGCGGGTCGGGTGCTCCCGCGGTGTGGGTCCTCTCGGGCAAGATGCCGTCGGGGCTCACGGCGCAGGCGCGCCGCCTGAGTGAATGGCTGGGCGCACGCCCGGAGTTGGATCCCCTGGACATCGGCTACTCCCTCGCGACCGGTCGCGCCCAGCTCTCCCACCGCGCGGTGATCATCGGCAACGACCGCACCGAACTCCTCACCGGACTCGCCCAGATCGCCGACGGTGACCCCGGCCCCCGAGTCCGTCTCAACTCCGGCGCGCGGACGGGCAGCATCGCGTTCGTGGTCCCTGCCCCGGACCGCCAGTCCATGGACCTCGCTCGTGAACTCCTCGGATCTGCCCCGGTGTTCGCCGCTCGGATGGGGGAGTGTGCCGACGCCCTCGCCCCGTACGTCGACTGGAACCTCATCGACGTGCTGAACGGCGCACCCGGCGCCCCCGCGATCTCCGACGAGGGAGTGTTCGGCCCTGCCTTCTTCGCCGTCCAGGTGTCGCTCGCGGCGCTCTGGGACTCGTACGGCGTCAAGGCGGACGGGGTGATCGGCCGGCCCGGCGGAGTGGCCGGCCGGCCCGGCGGTGAACCCGCCGCCTCGGTGATCGCCGGACACCGCACGCTGGAGGAGGCCGCACGCATCGCGGCGGGGGCGTCCACGGGCGGTGGCACAGGGGAGCCCGACACCCTCCGGGACGGCATCCGCGAGAAGGCCGAGCACGGCTTCCGCGCGTTCATCGAGATCAGCCCGCAGCCCACCCTCGCCGACGAGGTGGCCGCGGCCATCGTCGCCGCGGGCGGCGACCCCGCCGAGTTCCTGATCACGAGGCCGGTCGACGACGAGCCCGACGGTTTCGCCGCCTTCCTGCTCATGCTCGCGCAGGCCCACGTCGGCGGCGTACGCGTGGACTGGTCACCGGCGTTCGCAGGGCGCGCCGCACGCACGGTGGAGCTCCCGACGTACCCCTTCCAGCGCCAGCGGTACTGGCTGGGGCAGAAGCCGGAGAAGTCGGAGAAGCAGGCGGCGGCCGCACCGGCACTCCCGGCGGCCGGCGGCGAGCGCCGCAGCGGCACCTTCACCGTGATGATGCGCCGCGCCCACGTCGAGAACGCCATCGCCGAAGCCGTCCCGGTCCTCGTGGCCGCCTCACGCTTCCGCCCGTCCTTCTCGTCGACGGCGGAGCTGACCGGATCGCCCAGGTCGGTGCTTGCCGCCGACGGCAACGCATCGCCCGCGGTGATCTGCGTGCCGTCGTTCCTCGCGGGTTCGGGACCTCACCAATTCGCCCGCCTCGCGGTCGAGTTCAGCCCCAGGGTGCGGACATCGGCGCTCATACTGCCGGGCTTCGGGAAGTCCTCGCCGCTGCCGGCGTCGTGGGACGTGGTGGTCGAGGCGATGGCCGAGGCCACGCTCGAAGCCGCTGCGGGCGAACGCTTCTTCCTCGTCGGCCACTCCGTGGGCGGACTGATGGCCCAGGCCGTCGCGGAGCGCCTGCAGCGGTCGGGGCGCGAGGCCGAGGGCGTCGCGATGGTCGATACGTACGACATCGACGACAGCGGCGAGCGGGAGGCCCTGTTCGACTGGGCGATGAACGAGATCCTCGACCGGGACCCGACCGGAGTCGTCGTCAACGACGACAACCTCCTGGCGATGGGCGCCTATCTGCGGCTGTACGACCAGTGGTCGCCGGTCAGCATCAAGGCCCCCACGCTCGCGGTGCGGGCCGCGGCGGCGGACGCGACGCTGAACGCCCCCATCGATCCCACCTGGAAAGCGGCGGACTTCGGCGAATCGGTCCTCGCCGACCACTTCTCGATTCTCGAGGACAAGGCCGCGACCACGGCACGGGTGCTCGGCGAATGGTTCGACCGCATCCGCACCTCGCACAGCTGACAGCAACGAAGCGCAACCACGCCAATCGGGGAGAGACAGGCATGGCACAGACAGGAACGACCACGGCAACGGCCGCGGAGCTGGCGCAGCGGTGGGCGACCGACGCCCGCTGGAAGGGGATCGAGCGGACCCATACCGCCGAGGATGTGGTCAGGCTCTCCGGCAGTGTGCGTGAGGAGCACACGCTGGCGCGGCGGGGTGCGGAGCGGCTGTGGCGTCAGCTGCACGACCGGGACTATGTGCATGCGCTGGGTGCGTTGACCGGTGGTCAGGCGGTGCAGCAGGTGAAGGCCGGGCTGCAGGCGATCTATCTGTCGGGCTGGCAGGTGGCGGCCGACGCGAACCTGGCCGGTCACACCTACCCCGACCAGTCGCTGTATCCGGCCAACTCCGTGCCGCAGGTGGTGCGTCGGATCAACAACGCGCTGCTGCGCGCCGATCAGATCGCCACCGCGGAGGGCGATGCGTCGGTGGACTGGCTGGCCCCGATCGTCGCCGACGCGGAGGCGGGTTTCGGCGGTCCGCTGAACGCCTTCGAGCTGACCAGGGCGATGATCGAGGCGGGCGCGGCCGGTATCCACTACGAGGACCAGCTGGCCTCGGAGAAGAAGTGCGGCCATCTGGGCGGCAAGGTCCTGGTGCCGACCGCCCAGCACGTGCGCACCTTGAACGCGGCCCGCCTGGCCGCGGACATCGCCGACGTCCCCACGCTGATCGTGGCCCGCACGGACGCGCTGGCCGCGAACCTGCTGACCAGCGACGTCGACGAACGCGACGCCCGGTTCGTGACCGGTGAGCGCACCGCCGAGGGCTTCTACCGGGTGCACAACGGCATGGCCACGGCCATCGCCCGCGGCCTGGCCTACGCCCCGTACGCGGACCTGCTGTGGATGGAGACCGGCACCCCCGACCTGGCCCAGGCCCGCGAGTTCGCCGAGGCCATCCACGCCCGGTACCCCGACCAGATGCTGGCCTACAACTGCTCACCCTCCTTCAACTGGAAGGCGGCCCTGGACGACGACCAGATCGCCAAGTTCCAGCGGGAACTGGGCGCGATGGGCTACCGCTTCCAGTTCATCACGCTGGCCGGCTTCCACTCCCTCAACCACGGCATGTTCGACCTCGCGCGCGGCTACGCCGAGTCGGGCATGACGGCCTATGTCGACCTGCAGGAGCGGGAGTTCGCCGCCCAGGAACACGGGTTCACGGCGGACAAGCCCCACCGCGTGGTCGGCACGGCCAACTACCACCTCGTCTCCACCGCCGTGAACCCCACCTCGTCCACCACCGCACTGAGCGGCTCGACCGAGGAGGAACAGTTCCACTAACGGGCCGCGGACCGGCTCGCCCGCTTCAGGAGGTACGGGACCGCCAGGTGATGGACCGGCGCGGCCATGCCCCAAATGACGCGGGAGAAGCGCCGGTTGAAGCGCACGGAGGTCGCCCACACCACGCTCGCGTCCGTCACCTCGACGACGTTGTACGTGGCGACGAGGCCCGAGTGCGATTCGAGCGTCATCGACTCGGAACCGGAGTCCGAGATGAGCCAGCCGAGCACATGGCCCGGCTCGGACCGCCCGCCCATCCGCAGGCCGAGGACGAGCGTCCAGCCCAGCCGCAGGACCCGCTGCAGGAGAGCCGGAGCACCCTCGAACGTGGTCCGGCCCCACTGCTCGGGAGTGCGGGACCGGGCGTCCGGAGTCGCTAATTCAAACGCGGACGCGTAGTTGGAATCCTTGAAAATTTCACTTGATCGAAGCGATTGCGGTACTTCGACGCGACGCGCACGCGGAGTGGACACGGAAGAGGTCTCCTTCGGCAGCTGAATCGGTGTACGGCAGGCGTACCACACAAAAGCAAAATACGGTCTCGGAGTCTACCCACAGGTGGCGGTGACCGAAAGGACCAACTCTCCACTGGGGAAGGGGAATCCATGGTGAAATCGGTGATAGCGAATGTCTCCGATACGGCGCGCTGGGTCGCGGAGTATCGGGCCCGTGAATCCGCGCGGCCGGACGCGTTGTTCAGCGATCCGCTGGCGGCGGGCCTCGCCGGCGAACGCGGCAGGATCATCGCCGATGAGGCCAAGCGGTCTTTCGGCAACGGCTGGTTCTTCATCGCGCGGACCAAGCTCATAGACGACCTCGTCGCGCGGTGCGTCGCCGACGGCTGCGACCGCGTCATCAACCTCGCCGCGGGCCTCGACACCAGGCCCTACCGCCTGGATCTGCCCGCGGAGCTGGAGTGGATCGAGGTCGATCTGGCCGGGATCGTCGAGGAGAAGAACCGCGTCCTCGCCCACGAGAAGCCGCGCTGCAAGCTCACCCGCGTACCCGTCGACCTCACGGACGGCGAGGCCCGCCGCGCCTTCCTCAAGGAGGCGACACAGAGGGCGGAACAAGGTACGACACAGGGGCAGCCGGGCAGAACCCTGGTCATCACGGAGGGACTTCTCCTCTACCTGTCCGAATCCGAGGTCCGTGGCGTGATGTCGGACCTGAAGTCGTCCGAAATCACCTGGTGGATCGCGGACATCATCAGCCCGGCCGTCGTCAAACTCTCCGACCGGGCCAGCAAAAAGAACAATGCGCCGGTCGTCTTCGGCCCGGCCAACGGAATCGGATTCTTTGAAGAGGCGGGCTGGACCGTCGAACGATTTGCCTCGCAGCTGCCGGCGGCGGCGAAATGGAAGCGCCTTTCTCCCTTCATGCGACTCCTTTCCCTGTTCCCCCAGCCCGATCCGCGGCAACCGCGCCGGGCTCCTTGGTCGGCGGTGGTCAGACTCCGCAACGGGGCCGCCTGACGCGGCTGACCCACCCCCTGCCTGATCACATCTACTGTTGGGACGTACAGAAATGCCCGAAATGCAGCAAGCAACTCCCTTCCGTCGCCTGGTGGTTGTCGTGACCGACGGCGAGACGGTCGACCACGCGGCGGCCCGCGCGCTGACGGACCTGGCCGGAGCGCGTGGCCTCGACGTGCCGGTGAAACCGGCCGACGACCCGGCGAACGACGACTACCGCGAGGTCGTCGCGCGCGGTCTGCGCTTCCTCGATCTGGTGGCCCCCGAGGACCGGTTCACGCTGCTCACGGTCGATTCGCTGGCGGCGGTGGAGGACGCGGTGAACGCCGCGACCGCGGCGCAGGGAGGGACACAGGGCCAGAAGTCGGTCCTCAGCCTGCTCCTGCTCGACCACGCCGACTACCGCTACCGCATGACCTCGCCCGACGAGCTGAACGAGCAGCTGGCCAAACTGTCCCTGGCCATCAGCGAGTCGGCGGAGTTCGAGCCGAGCCCGTACTCGGTGCACGTCTACACCGACCAGGACGTGGAGAGCTTCTACTCGGTGGAACTCTTCACCCCGCGCTGGATGCCGGCGGAGCCCTGGGTGGTGGCGGCCGACGTCGCCTGCGCGTTCGTCGACTCGCTCCAACTGCACAGCAACAGCCGCCTGCGCCCCGCGATGAAGCCGAGCAGCATCGCGGATTCGATTGCCGACTTCCTTACGGCGCAGGCGGGTTCGGCCTGGGGCCTGCACTACTACACGGGCTCCGGCGTCGCGACCTTCATCGACGACATCGAGCAGCGGGCGGTGAGCAACGGCAACCCGATCGTGCGCGGCCCGAGCGAGCACAGCCTGGCGTGCTCCGCCCTCGCCCGGTACACGCTCGACGCCGCGCCGTTCGCGATCGTCGCGACCAGCGGCATGCACGAGGAGTTCCGCGGAACGCTCGCCAACCACGTGGCGGTCGGCACCAAGGGCTTCATCGTCTGCTGTGACTCACGCACCGACCAGTGGCACCCCTTCCAGGGCACCATCCACCGCACGGAGGACAGCCGCCCGTCGCTGCTGGCCCGCGGCTTCCCGGTGGTGCACATCGCGAGGTCGGCCGACATCGCGGAAGGCCTTGCGGAGGCGTTCGAGGCGTACGGGGCGGGCCGGGGCCCGGTGATGGTGATCGCGCCCCGAGACGTACTCCAGACGACCCTCGCGCCCGAGGAGCTCCCGAAGGTCCCGGAGCCGACGACGCGCAGGGTGGAGGCGGTCCGCACCTCGGAGGTGGAGGAACTGTCGAACCTCCTCAACACGGCCCCCCGCAGGCTCCTGAGCCAGGTGGGCCCGCTCAACGCCACGGCGACGGACCTGATGTACGAGCTGGCGAAGAAGGCGGGCATCGGCCTGGCCGACTCGGTGGCACAGCCCGGCACGGTGAACAGGTACCGCGACGGCAAGGCCATCGACGAGTACATCGGAACACTGAGCATGTACGGCTACTCGCCGCGCGTCTACGAGTACCTGTACAAGGAGGGCACCCTGCGCCCGACCGACGAACAATCGGTCATGTTCATAGGCACCCAAATCCCCCAGATCGACACGCCGTTCTCCGAATCGTCACTGCGCCAGCTCGCCCCGATCCAGATCACGGAGCGGGAGATCGACAAGGCCCCCTTCACGGGCCTGGGCATCGTCGACGACATCGAGGGAGTCCTGCGCACCCTGCACGAGCGCCTCGACGTGGACCCCGAGGTCCTGGCACTCCGCCGCAAGGCGATCGCTTCAACCACGGACTCGGACGGAGACGTGATCGGCCTCCTCCCGGTCCTCCCCATGACGACGAACTACTTCTTCCGCCGCCTGCGAGGGGTCCTGGAGGGCCTCATCGAGGAAGAGGACTACCGCTACGTGGGCGTGTACGACATCGGCCGAGCCGGCCTCTCGGCGGTGAACACCCTGCCCCGCACCAGCCAGGGATTCTCGGGCTGGTACGGCCGAGGCCTGATGGGCGACGGCCTGATGGCCCTGCCCGGAATCGCCACGCGACGCGACGAGAACGTCATCTCGTTCACGGGAGACGGCACGGCGGCGATGGTCCCGGACATCCTCCCGAACCTGGTCCAGCAGATAGCGGTAGACCACTCACCCTTCCGCCGCAACCTGACGGTCTTCCGCTTCGTCAACGGCAGCCACTCGGTGATCCGCACGTACCGCGAAAGCGTCAAGCCGTCGGCGGTGAGCGGCCAGACGGGCGTCCTGACCTTCACCCCCGAGGACTACGACCGCGACTACGGCTCCCTGAAGGTCCGCCACCGCAGGATCGCATCGTTCGACGACGCACCTTTCGCCACCCAGCTCCAGGAGCCGGGAACGATCAACCTCTACTCGGTGATGGTGGGCCACAACAACGAGGGCGACGGCCTGAGCAGGTTCTCGTCCCTGGGCTGGCAACGAGACGAACTCTCGCCGAAGGCGATGGCGATGGCGGGCGTCCAGGTGGCACAGCAGCAGCAGTCGGCGAAGCCGAAGGCCTGACGACGACAACGCAGCGGGAAAGGCAGGAGAACCCCATGGATCAGACCGGTACAGGCACGACCGAGGAGCTGGAGTCCCGAGTGATCACCCTCCTGGCGGAGGCGGTGGTGATGCCACGCGAGGACGTCGAGGACCCCCGCACCAACCTCCGCGAGGACCTGGGCCTCGACTCGATGGACTACGTGGACCTGATCACGGTCCTGGAACGCGAGCTGGGCCAGCGGGTGGAGCGCGAGCAGCTGGCGTACGTCCGCACGGTGGGCGACGTGGTGGACCTGGTCCGCACGCTGGCGTCGAAGAGGGACGGGTCGCAGACGAGCTGACTGCCACTACTACGGGGCCGGACTCAGCGGGTCCGGCCCCGAGCTGTCGTCTCACGCAGGACCGGCGTCACCGGCGTCACCGGCGTCATTGGCGTCATCGGCGGAGTACCGGGCGGCATCGGCAGACCTCATCTCGATCGAGGTGGGCCCGGCCGTCCAGACCCGGCCCACCCGTTCCCGTCACGCGGCGTCGATGGCGGCGGTGATCTTGCGGGTCATGTCGGCCATGGCGGGACTGACCCCGCCCTTGCGGGCCTGGCCGCCCGTTTCGAGGGCGAGGGCAATGATGCCGCGGAAGCTGTCGGCCTCGGCCGGGTCCTGCTTCTTGAGAAGAGCCGTGGCTGCGGTGAGGGCGGGCAGGACCGTGTCGGCGAGCTCGGCCACGGAC
>NZ_JBHYIG010000370.1:0-8479 GCF_042740015.1 Streptomyces sp. NPDC059037 | reverse complement strand
GGGATTTGTTTATAAGAGACAGCGCCCCACCTCTTCAGGTGCGGCCCCCATCTGCTTGCTGCCTATCGCCTTAAGGGCTCGTCCTCAAACGCCGGACGGGCTGGAATGTTGCCCGGAGCGCCTAGTAAACCGGCTTATCGGGCTCGATCTGGTTGACCCACCCGATCACGCCGCCGCCCACATGCACCGCGTCCGCGAAGCCCGCGGACTTCAGTACGGCGAGGACTTCCGCGGACCGGACACCCGTCTTGCAGTGCAAGACGATCTTCTTGTCCTGCGGGAGGCTCTCCAGGGCGGTGCCCATGAGGAACTCGTTCTTGGGGATCAGCCTGGCGCCGGGGATCGAGACGATCTCGTACTCGTTCTGCTCGCGCACGTCGATGATCTCGATCTTCTCGTCCGCGTCGATCCACTCCTTGAGCTGCTTGGGAGTGATCGTCGAGCCGAGCGCCGCCTCCTGGGCCTCGTCGGACACGACGCCGCAGAAGGCCTCGTAGTCGATGAGCTCGGTGACGGTGGGGTTCTCGCCGCAGACCGCGCAGTCGGGGTCCTTGCGGACCTTGACCTGGCGGTACTGCATCTCCAGGGCGTCGTAGATCATCAGGCGGCCGACCAGCGGGTCGCCCACGCCGGCCAGGACCTTGATCGCCTCGGTGACCTGGATGGAGCCGATCGACGCGCAGAGCACGCCGAGCACGCCGCCCTCGGCGCAGGACGGGACCATGCCGGGCGGCGGGGGCTCCGGGTAGAGGCAGCGGTAGCACGGGCCGTGCTCGCTCCAGAAGACGGACGCCTGGCCGTCGAAGCGGTAGATCGAACCCCAGACATACGGCTTGTTGAGCAGCACGCAGGCGTCGTTGACCAGGTAACGCGTGGCGAAGTTGTCCGTGCCGTCGACGATCAGGTCGTACTGGCTGAAGATGTCCATCACGTTCTCGGCCTCGAGCCGCTCTTCGTGGAGGATCACATTCACGTACGGGTTGATGCCGAGGACGGAGTCCTTCGCGGACGCGGCCTTGGAGCGGCCGATGTCGGCCTGGCTGTGGATGATCTGGCGCTGCAGGTTCGACTCGTCGACCTCGTCGAACTCCACGATGCCGAGCGTGCCCACGCCCGCCGCGGCGAGGTACATCAGCGCCGGTGACCCGAGGCCGCCGGCGCCGACACACAGCACCTTGGCGTTCTTCAGCCGCTTCTGCCCGTCCATCCCGACGTCGGGGATGATCAGGTGGCGGGAGTACCTGCGAACCTCGTCGACGGTGAGCTCAGATGCTGGCTCGACCAGGGGTGGCAGCGACACGGGGACTCCGTTGGTCGGTATTTCGGAACGGTTGTTCTGCGGTTAACACTGCCACGGCCTTCTTCATTCCGAGACACCCGTTCCGATACGCGAGACGATTTCGTCCCAGTACGCGGGCATGGACTCCCAGGGGTCGTTCGGGCCGCCCCGCTCTATGCGGTCGGTGAAGTAGATCGTCGAGGCCCCCTGCCAGCGCGCGATGCGCAGTGCCTCGTCGAGATGGCCGCGCGGCATGCCGTGCACGAAGTGGCAGAAGCGCTCGGCCGGGTAGTCGGCGGTCCACTCGGCCACCTGGGACCAGCGGTAGTCGCTCCAGGGGCCGGAGAACGTCACCAACTGGTCGGCGGATTCGGCGTATCCGGGATACGGATGGGTGCCGTGCCCGAGGACGATGTGCGCGTCGTCGCAGAGCGCGCGCAGGGTCGCGACCGTCCGGCGTACCTCGGGCAGCGCGGCGCGCTCGGTGGGGCAGCGGTCGAGGGAGAAGCCGTCGACCTGGTACCAGTCGAGGTAGCGGTGGGCATCGGAGAGGATCTCCCCGAAGGCGCGGGCGCCGTACGTCATGTCGAGGTGACCGAGAACACGGACGCCCGCGTTCCGCAGCCGCCCCGCCGCTTCCAGGCAGTGCGGGTCGGGCCGGTCCCCCGGGCCGCCCGCCACATTCAGGACGACCCAGTGCAGAGGGGTGCCCGGCCGGGTCAGTTCGGACCATTCGGCGGGCGCGACGAGCGGGTGGGCGAAGCCCGGGACGCCGAAGCCGAGTCGTACGTCCGTGTGTGCGGTGCCCGTGGCTGTGCTGGTCAGATGCGGCATGCCGCCTCCATCCAGATGTCGGCGAGTGACTCTTCGAGGTTGATCCGGGGGCGCCAGCCGAGGCGGTCGCGCGCGGTGCGCACATCCGCCTGCTGCCAGCTGCCGCAGCCGTCCGGGTAGGGGTAGGCGGCCGGGCCCCCGTGGTCGGATTCGGAGCGAGGGTGCCCGATGGATTGCCGCAGGGGCCCTTGGTCGAGCTCGTGCAGGGCTCCGCCGTACCCCGCGACGCGCGCCAGGACGGCGGCCGCGTCACGCAGACGTACGGCTCGACCGGCACCGATGTTCACGATCCCCTGGGCGGCGGAGAGCGAGGCGGCGTGCACGGCGCGCGCCACATCGCGTACGTCGATGAAGTCCCGCTGCACGCCGAGCCCCCCGAGCTTCAGCTCGCCGTCGCCGGACTGCATGGCCCGCCGCATGGCCTCGGCGAGCCGCCCGAGCGGTGATCCGGCGGGGGTGCCGGGCCCCGCGGGCGAGAACACCCGGAGGACGACGGCGTCGAGCCCCGCCCCAAGGACGAGCTCGGTGGCGGCGAGCTTGCTGACCCCGTAGGGCCCGCCGGGCCTCGGCACGGCGTCCTCGGCGGTCGATGAGCCCGGCTGGCTCGGCCCGTACTCGGCGCCGCAGCCAAGCTGCACGAGCCGCGCCCCGCAGCCGCTGCGGCGCAGGGCCTCGCAGATGGTGGCGACGGCCACCGTGTTGTGCCGGGTCAGCTCGCGGGCGCCGCCGCGGGTGGCGCCGGCGCAGTTGATGACGACTCCGGGGTGGACGGCGTCCAGGAAACGGGTGAGCGCGCCGGGGCTGCCGCTCGCGAGGTCGAACCGTACGTCCGAGTCGTCGCCGCGCCCGAGCGCGGTGAGCTGCACGGCCGGGTCGGCGAGCAGCCGGTCGGCGACGAAACGGCCGAGGTATCCATTGGCTCCGATCAGCAGCACCCTCATCGGGCGGCTCCCGGGTCGGATTCTCGGATGCTGAGGGTGCTCATCTGGGGTTCTCCTTCAGGGGGTTGCCGTTTGTCACGGGGTAAGGCCCGCGGTGTCGGCCCCGCGGGAGAGAAAGTTCTGGGGTGGGAACGGCGCCCCGCTGCCGGGCGTCCGTCGGATGGCACCCTCACGGCGCCCCAGAGGAATGCGCGGAGGCACGGGTCAGGGTCCGGCCGCAGTGCAGCAGCAGCACGAGCGCCGCGGCCCCGCAGGCGGCCAGCGGGACCACCCCGGCCCCCCACGCGTCGACCGCGCCCTCCACCGGTACGGCCACCCACTCGACCCCCGGCAGCCGCCCCGCGAACACGGAGGCGAGGGCCCCCGCCTCCGCGACCCCCGCGGCCCCCAGCATCAGCAGAGGCGCCCGAGTGAAGCCGTACGAAGAAAGCAGCCAGGCCAGCAACAGCAGCACTCCGAGCGCCCCGGCCCCGGCGCCCGCCCCGCCGCCCGCAGGGGCCACCGCGGCGGACACCGCGAGCAGCACCCCCAGCGCACAGCCGAAGAGCAGGACGACGCCCAGGAGCAACGGCCGTGCGGAGGAGGCGAATTCGTCGAGCCCCCGGCTGGTGGAGAGCCGCCCGCGGGCCCGCACGGCGAACAGCCGGGCGCACCAGACCGCGGGCGCGACAGCGAATGAGAGCCCCAGGGCGGTGGCCGTCGAAGCCGCCCACGGCCCGTCGGGCCCGCCCGAGACGGCGCCCCGCAGCAGCCCGTCACCGAGAACCGCGTACGCGACCAACCAGCACACCCACGCGCGCGTGGCCGGCGGCGCGTGGTGCACGCCGCCCGAAGGACCGGCTCCCGGGCCCGGCGTCCCGTACCGAAGCGCGACCCGCAGCGCCACAGCCACGGCGAGCGTCCCGCCGAGCCCCACCGCGAGCCGCGCACGCCCCTCGGTCAGCTCGGCCCCGGCGACGGCGAGCCCGCACACCCCTCCCGGCAGCAGCGCGAGCAGCGCCCATCCGGCGGAGGCACCGGGCGTTCCCGGCGAGGGCTGCGTCACGGGGAGGTTCCGTTCGTCGTCGTCGCGGGGCACGCGCGCGTACATCTCCTCGGCGAGTGCGAAGACATCCCGGTGCCGGAACCGCGCGGCGGTCCGGTCGGTCACCCCGTGCGCCTCAAGCCCCGCGGCGATCTCCAGCGGGTCGACGGCGCGCTCGCACAGCTCACGGTGCCGGTGCATCAGCGCCTTCACGGGGTCGACGGCGCCGCGGCGCGGAGGACGAGCATCCCCCGCAGCACCTGAAGCACCCGAAGCGCCCGAAGCGCCCGAAGCACCTGAAGCACCTGAAGCACCTGAAGCACCTGAAGCACCCGTACTGGAGCCGCCACCGGCCGCCCGCCAAGCCGCAGGCTCCCCCACGATCGCCTCCGACTCCCCGAACGCCTCCGCCACCAGATCCGCCGAGCGGGCGTCCCACCCGGCGGCACCCTCCGGGGCTCTCGGCGCGTCCACCTTCTGCTGCCGTGTCATACGGCCGCCCCTCTCAACTGCCCCTGCCCCTCGACCTCTTGCGCCACGGGCACAGCCACCGTCGGCTCCGGCACCGCCCAGCTGGGCACGCCAGGAACACTCGCTTCCGCAGCCCCGCCATCCACAGCCCCGCCCCCCGCGGCCCACCGCCCCGGCACATACGCCTCCGCCGGATTGCCGAACGGCACCGGCTCGCCCGCGTCGTCGACCGCGTCCCTGCGCACCGGGCAGTGCGAGACGATCTCCAGGTAAATGCCGCGAAAAGCCTCGACGTTCTGCTCCACGGTGAACAGTTCGAGCGCCCGCGCACGCGCCGCCGCGCCGAGCCGCTCGCGCCGGCCGGGGTCCCGCAGGAGCGCCACGCACGCCTCGGCGAGCGCCCGCGGATTGCGCGGCGGCACCACGAGCCCGGTGCCGCCGATGACCTCGACGACCGCGCCGACGTCCGTCGAGACCGTCGCGCGCCCGCAGAACATCGCCTCGACCAGGCTGATCGGAAAGCCCTCGACGACGCTGGAGAGGACGACGACGCTCCCCGCCGCGTACGCGTCCGCGAGCTCGGGCGTCGCGGGCGCCCCGATCTCCTCGAAGGACACGGGGTTGTCCCCGACGGCGTGCGCGCCCTCCGCCTCGTCGGGGAAGAGCTGCGCGGCGAGCACCCCGCAGTGCGCGAGATACCCGGCCGCCTCCGGCCCTTCCGCGGGCGCCCCGACGATCCGCAGCCGCGCCTTCGGCTCCTCCTTGCGGATCTCCGCGAAGGCGTGAAGGAGCGAGATCAGGTCCTTGGCGGGTTCGATGCGCCCGACCCAGAGGAGGGTGTCGGGGTCGCCCGGGTCCTCCCGCTCGCCGACCTCCGCGAAGCGGGACACCTCCATGCCCGGGTAGACCGTCCGCAGCTTCGACCGCTCGGCGCCGCACCGCTCCTGCCAGCGCCGCGCGTGCGTGTTGCCCGGCGTGACGACCGCGGCCTGGCGGTACACCTCGGCCGCGAGCCGCCCGTGGAAGGAGCTGAGCAGCGCCCGCGCGGGCGCGCTCAGCGCCTCGTCACCCGCCGCCAGGTAGTGCGCCCGCAGCTGCACGCCGTACTCGGTGACCAGGAGCGGCACTCCGGAGAAGTGCTTGGCGAGGAGTCCGGGGAGCGCCGCGGGGCCGCCGGACGTGGCGTGGCAGAGGTCCGCCGCGCCGAGGTCGTCGTCCTCGTACCAGTCGAGGGAGAGGGGCCGCAGCGCGCGCTCGACGAGGGACGCCACCGCGAGCAGATCGGGCACCCGCGCGGTGCGCGCGGCCCGCAGTGCGCCCGGTGTGCGGCAGGCGGTCTCCAGGGCGCGCACGGCCGCCTCGGAGCGCAGCGCGCCGACCAGACCGCCTTCGTCGCGGGCGAGTTCGGCGAGGCCGTACAGGGCGCTGCCGAAACGGTCCGCCAACTCGTCCGAGTCCTCGGCGCCGCCCGCCGCCCCGGAGCGGCAGATCACCGCGGCCAGCTCCCCGAAGGACTCGGCGAACCGCCGCCGGGCCCGTCGTCCGTACCTCGCGCCGAGGGCGATGCCGTCGTCGTCGACGGTCCACAGTGGCGCCGTCCGCACCCTGCTGACCTGGGGCGGCAGCTCGATCCAGCCCCGCGCCTCCTGCCGCTCGCTGCGGCTGAGGGCGTAGATGTCGAATTCGTGCTGCCCGAGCCCGCGCACGAGCCGGTCGCACCAGAGCCTGGCCTCACCGCTCACATACGGATAGCCACCCTCCGTAAGCAGTCCGATGCGCACGCGTACACCCCCGATCTCCCATGTGGGGAGCCGCCGTTGGCTCGGCGGCTCGCAGCGGGACGAACGTATGCGGACATGACGGTGGGGGGGGGGGGGGTGTTTGGGGTCTACGCGCCAGCGCCCGGGGCGGCGTCGCCGCCCGGCCAGTCGGCGATGAGGTTGTAGCCGGTCTCGCCGTTGGAGGCGAACTCCTGGACGGTGGTGGTGAATCCGGCCTCGTCGAGCTTGCCCTTCACGTAGTCGATCGAGGCTTTGTAGCCCGCGCTGCCGTGGGCGCGGTTGCCGCCGTTGGCCTCGGCGATGGACTGCAGCTGGGAGAGATGGCCCTGGACGTTGGCGACGGAGATGTCGGGCGCGGCCGCCGTGGGGGAGGGGGCCGCGGAGGATATCGCGCTGGTGGTGAGGAGTCCGGTGACGGCTATGACGGCGGCTGCCGCGGTGCGTCCTGGAACGGAGAACTTCATGTGGGGGGCTCCGAATTCCGTGAAATCTGAACGGGATTGGCGTGCCCGATGGTGCGGGTGAGGTTGACCGTGCGTCAAGAGCGCATATCGGTCGGAGTGTTCCGGATGGCGGTCCGCGGCGGCACCAGGACCGTCCAGCCGGGCGCGTAGGTGTCCGGCACGGGATGGCTCCGCCAGTCGCGCGCCCAGGGCGGAGGCTGCCCCTTGCGCAGGACAAGGGCGGTGGGGCGCTCCGGGCCGCTCCGAGGATCGGCCACGCATCCGGATACGTACGCGAGAGGGATCACCGAGGTGTTGCCCTGGAGCACGCACGGCGCGCGGACCCCCTGTTCGCGCAGGACCGCGGTGACGCGGGCCCAGTCGCCGCGGGCGCCGGCCTGGATGCGGCCGTTGCCGTGGGCGAGCGGGAGTTGGACGGCGAGATGCCCGACGAGGACGACGGCGAGGGCGGCAGCGAGCACACGCGAGGCCCTCGCCCGGTCGGCGAGGGCGAGCAGGCCGACGGCCGCGGGGAGCGCGAGGAGGGCGTGACTCGGCAGCAGGAAGCGGGGGGCTCCGTAGGGGACGAGGAGCAGGTAGGGCAGGGCGGCGCAGACCCCGACGACTACCGCGAGCCAGAGCGCCGCACGGGTGGCTCTCGGCGGTTCGGGAGCGCCCCGAAGGGGCGCGGGGCTGCGACATGTGCGGCTCCGCCACGTGGGCGCGACCAGCCAAGACGGTGCCGCAGCTGACTGACGGCACCTCGCGCCAATTCCAGCGGAGCGCCCGGCGGCCCAGAGCCCGAAGGCCACAAGCACCGGCAGCAGGATCCACCACTCCAGGGCCACGACCCTGATCCGGTCGGCGCCGCACGGCCGGCAGAGCAACGGCCCGTCCACGGCGGTGAACTGGGCGGTGATCGCGGCGAGCGGCCGCAGCCCGCCCTGTACGTCACTGGCGTCGACGAGCCGTTCGCGTACGCCGCCGAACCGTACGTACGCCTCGATCACCCACGGCAGCGCACCGGCGACGACCCCGCCGAGCACGGCGAGCACGCGGGCCCAGGAGCGCGGCGCGGTGAGGCCGAGCAGCGCGACGACGAGCAGCGGGGCGGCGACGGCGGCACCGTCGTTGGGCCGCATCAGGGTGGCGACGGCGAGACCCGCGCCGATTCCCGCGTACGTCAGAGGAGTCGGCGCGGCCCGCAGAAAGAACCCGACCGCCGCGACGGCGCCCATGGCGGTGTAGTGGTTCGGCATCGCCGCGCCCGCGTAGAACAGCGCGAACCAGAGGGTGCCGTAGAGACCCGCCGCGACGCCGATGGCGGCAGGCCGCACGGCGAGCACCCGGAGCCAGGGCCGGAACCCCAGATAGAGCGCTCCGGTGGCGAGCGCCGTCAGCCAGACCCGGAGCAGCACGACCGAGTCGCTCCAGGCGGCGACGGGGGCGATGAGCAGCGGGACGCCTCGGGTGCGGGGCGCGCTGAACGGGGTGGCGGGCGCGTACGGCCCGAACCGGCTCGCGTAGACGATCTCGTCCCAGCCGAGGGTCAGCGTGAGCGGCACGAGGACCAGCGAGAGCAGGGCGAATCCGGCGCAGGCGGCGACAAGGGGGCGCTGGTCGCGGGGGAGGACGCGGGGGCGCGCCGGCGGCCGGCCCCGCGCCCCGCCCCGCCACACACACCCCCGCGCCGCCCCCGCCAACAC
>NZ_JBHYIG010000369.1:0-8513 GCF_042740015.1 Streptomyces sp. NPDC059037 | reverse complement strand
AACAAATTCCACCAACCCCCCGGCGGGCGCCCACTGTGCGGGGGCTCCGGCCGTTCTCGTGTCCGGGCCCGCTGGCGGACGCGGTGCGGCCAAACGCTGCGCGAGGACTGGTGGGGTTCGGGCGGATCGGGTACATACGATCCATACGATCGAGTAGCACCAGTCAGTAACCGACCGGGTCACAATCGGTCCCATCGGCACCGACCGGCCCCACTCCGCGGCGAGGTGAGCTCCTCATGTCCGCACCAACCCCCAAACCGTCCGTCAGCGAGCGCGAGGCCCGGCAGGTCGCCGAGGCCGCTCGTGAGCAGGACTGGCGCAAGCCCAGCTTCGCCAAGGAACTCTTCCTGGGCCGCTTCCGGCTCGACCTGATCCATCCGCACCCGCTGCCCGCGGACGAGGACGCCCAGCGCGGCGAGGAGTTCCTGGCCAAGCTCCGCGACTTCTGCGAGACGAAGATCGACTCGGCGCGCATCGAGCGCGAGGCACAGATCCCCGACGAGGTGATCAACGGGCTCAAGGAGCTCGGCGCGCTCGGCATGAAGATCGACACGAAGTACGGCGGGCTCGGCCTCACCCAGGTGTACTACAACAAGGCCCTCGCCCTCGTCGGCTCCGCGAACCCGGCGATCGGCGCGCTGCTCTCCGCCCATCAGTCGATCGGCGTACCGCAGCCGCTGAAGCAGTTCGGCACCCAGGAGCAGAAGGACGAGTTCCTGCCGCGCTGTGCCCGCACGGACATCAGCGCGTTCCTGCTCACCGAGCCGGACGTCGGCTCCGACCCGGCGCGCATGGCGATGACGGCCGTGCCGGACGGTGACGACTACGTCCTGGACGGCGTGAAGCTGTGGACCACCAACGGCGTCGTCGCCGATCTGCTCGTGGTCATGGCGCGGGTGCCGAAGTCCGAGGGCCACAAGGGCGGCATCACCGCCTTCGTCGTCGAGGCCGCGTCGGACGGCATCACCGTCGAGAACCGCAACGCCTTCATGGGGCTGCGCGGGCTTGAGAACGGCGTCACCCGCTTCCACCAGGTCCGCGTCCCGGCCGCGCACCGCATCGGCCCCGAGGGCGCGGGGCTCAAGATCGCCCTCACCACGCTCAACACCGGACGCCTCTCGCTGCCCGCGATGTGCGTGGGCGCCGGCAAGTGGTGTCTGAAGATCGCCCGCGAGTGGTCGGGGGCACGCGAGCAGTGGGGCAAGCCGGTCGCTTTCCACGAGGCGGTCGGCGCGAAGATCTCCTTCATCGCGGCGACGACCTTCGCCCTCGAAGCCGTACTCGACCTCTCCTCGCAGATGGCCGACGAGGACCGCAACGACATCCGCATCGAGGCCGCCCTCGCCAAGCTGTACGGCTCGGAGATGGGCTGTCTGATGGCGGACGAACTCGTCCAGATCCGCGGCGGCCGCGGCTTCGAGACCGCCGAGTCCCTCGCGGCCCGCGGCGAACGCGCCGTCCCCGCCGAACAGGTCCTGCGCGACCTGCGCATCAACCGCATCTTCGAGGGCTCGACGGAGATCATGCACCTGCTGATCGCCCGCGAGGCCGTGGACGCGCACCTGAAGGTGGCGGGCGACCTGATCGACCCGGACAAGTCCCTGTCCGACAAGGCGAAGGCGGGCGCGAAGGCGGGCGGCTTCTACGCCCGCTGGCTCCCGAAGCTGGTCACAGGGGCGGGCCAACTCCCGCGCTCGTACGCCGAGTTCCACCCCAGCGGGCACGCGGACCTCTCCCCGCACCTGCGCTACGTAGAACGCAACGCCCGCAAGCTGGCCCGCTCGACCTTCTACGCGATGTCGCGCTGGCAGGGAAAGATGGAGACCAAGCAGGGCTTCCTGGGCCGCGTGGTCGACATCGGCGCAGAGCTCTTCGCGATGAGCGCGGCCTGCGTGCGCGCCGAGCTCCTGCGCACCACGGAGGAGCACGGCCGCGAGGCCTACCAGCTGGCCGACACCTTCTGCCGCCAGTCCCGCATCCGCGTCGACGAGCTCTTCGACCGCCTGTGGACCAACACCGACGACATCGACCGCAAGGTCGTCAAGGGCGTCCTCTCCGGTACGTACACCTGGCTGGAGTCCGGCGTCGTCGACCCCAGCGGCGAAGGACCCTGGATCGCGGCCGCGACCCCGGGCCCGACGCAACGGGAGAACGTCCATCGCCCCATCCGTTGATCGCGGGGCGCGCTGCGGCCCTTCCTCTGCGGCAGCCCCGGCCCTACGCTCAGGCGGCGGACTCCTGGAACCGGAGTCCCGCCGTCGTACCGCCGGGGGATGCCGTGGACGTGCCGATGCTCATCCTGCTGGGGGCGGCGGGGGGTGTGCTGCGCGGCGTGCTCGACGCCTACAACTGCGTACTCGACTGGCAGGCGGCGCGACGCGAACACCGGCAGGCGCCTGCCGCCGGGCAGGAGCCCCGACCACCGCTGTTCCGGGACCACTTCGACCCCGTGGCCGACACCGCCGCGGCCGTCATCCACAGCGGGATGGGCGCCGGTGCCGCCGTGCTCTTCGGCACCACCGGCCAGATCAGCGGCGCGTACGCGGCGTTCGTCGTCGGAGTGTCGGCCCCGGTGATCCTGACCCAGCTCGGGCGCATCCAGGCGGTGAGCGACGCCGTCACCGGTGCGCCGACGGCGCCCGCTCCCGCGCCCGCTCCTGAGGCGGCCGGGGCGCAGCAGACCGAGCCGCTCGGGCCGCGCGTGCGGCCCACCGTGGTGCCTGAGCCCGCTCAGGCCCAGGAACCGCGGGCCGAGCCCCGGCCGCAGGCCCGCCGCATCCATGGATCCTCGGCCGGGGAAGAGGGGACGGCGCTGTGACCCGACCCTCCATGAACCGCAGGATCGGCTCGGCGGTGCTCGGCGTCGGCCGCACCTCCGCCCGGCCGACGGGCGCCCCGCGCAGGGCCGAACTCCCGCTCGGCCGCCGGGTGCTCGCCGCGCTCCTCGGCATCCGCGTGAGCGCGCCGCCGCAGGGCGCGGCTCCGGCATCCGCCCCCTCTCCGGCCCCTTCTCCGGCCCCCTCTCCGGCACCGAAGCAACCCGCGCCGGAACCGCCGCGGTCCGAGCCCGCGACTTCGCAGCGCCCTCCGCGTCCCCCTTCGTCCCGCACCGCGCCGCACCTGCTCCCCGAGGACCGCGCGGCATTCGAGTCGCTGCTCGACGGGGTGCTGCGCACCACCCACGAGCGGCCCGAACTCGCCTCGGTGGGGCAGCGCGTCAACACCGAGCAGCTGCGCACCATGGCCACGAACGCGTCCGCACTCATCACCTCTGCCGCCGCGGCGGAGTACTACCACTACGTGAAGGTGCGCGACGAGTTGCGCGCACCGGCCCTGCCGACCGGTGTCGCGGCAAGGGGAGAGGTCCGCGACGAGACCGGCGGCTCTCTCTCGGCGGTCCTCGCCGTGCTCGTACCCGTACTCGCCGGGACGGCGGCCGTGATCTTCCTGCTCATCGGGTACGTCCTGAAGCTGCTCACCCCCGAGCCCGGCTTCGCCGACGCCATGATCCGTGCGGGGTGGTTCTTCGGTGCCGTCACCGCCGCGGGTCTGCTGTTCGCCGCGGTCGGCCTGGTGGTCACCGCGCTGCGCCATCGCGCCACCGCGGCGGGGCTGCAGACCGACCGGGAGGACGAGATCGCCCGAGCCAGGGAAGCCTGGCGTCAGGCACTCCTGGAACGCGGCATCGTGCCCTTCCTGAGGGAAGCGCTGGCGGATCCCCACCAGGGCACGGACCCACGCGCCCGGCACGGCACCACCCCCCGAGTCCCGCCCCTCCGCTACGCCGCACGACCGGACGGCCACGCCCCGGAACACGAAACCGAGTGACCGGATCGGGGCGCAGTGCACCCGCACACAGCCGCCCACGCAAGAATGGGGGCATGAGCGACAGCCCTGCCCCCCTCGCGGACCCGCATCTCGTCTTCGACCCCGTGGTCACGGACGGCCCGCGGGACATCGTCATCCTCGGCTCGACGGGGTCGATCGGCACCCAGGCCATCGACCTCGTCCTGCGCAACCCCGGCCGCTTCCGCGTCACCGCGCTCTCCGCCGCGGGCGGCCGCGTCGGGCTGCTCGCCGAGCAGGCGCGGCAGCTGCGCGTGCGGACCGTCGCGGTGGCCCGCGAGGACGTCGTACCGGCGCTGCGCGAGGCCCTCAAGGGGCAGTACGGCGACGGGGAGCCGCTCCCCGAGATCCTCGCCGGGCCCGACGCGGCCGCTCAGCTCGCCGCGTCCGAGTGCCACACGGTCCTGAACGGCATCACCGGTTCCATCGGCCTCGCGCCCACCCTCGCCGCCCTCGAAGCGGGCCGCACCCTCGCGCTCGCCAACAAGGAGTCGCTGATCGTCGGCGGCCCCCTGGTGAAGGCCCTCGCCAAGCCGGGCCAGATCATTCCGGTCGACTCCGAGCACGCCGCCCTCTTCCAGTCGCTCGCCGCCGGCACCCGCGCCGACGTACGCAAACTGGTCGTCACCGCTTCCGGTGGCCCGTTCCGGGGTCGTACGAAGGCCGAGCTGGCGAACGTCACACCGGACGACGCGCTCGCGCACCCCACCTGGGCCATGGGCCCGGTCATCACCGTCAACTCGGCGACGCTCGTCAACAAGGGCCTGGAGGTCATCGAGGCGCACCTCCTCTACGACATCCCGTTCGAGCGCATCGAGGTCGTCGTCCACCCGCAGTCCTACGTGCACTCCATGGTCGAGTTCACCGACGGCTCGACGCTGGCCCAGGCCACGCCGCCCGACATGCGCGGCCCCATCGCCATCGGCATCGGCTGGCCGGAGCGGGTGCCGGACGCGGCCCCCGCGTTCGACTGGACGAAGGCGTCGAGCTGGGAGTTCTTCCCGCTCGACGACGACGCTTTCCCGTCGGTCGGGCTCGCCCGGCATGTGGGGAAGCTCGCGGGCACGGCCCCGGCGGTGTTCAATGCCGCCAACGAGGAGTGCGTGGACGCGTTCTTGAACGGCGCCCTGCCCTTCAACGGGATCATGGAGACCGTGACCAAGGTCGTCGCCGAACACGGCGACCCCGACATCTCCGCGTCGGGAACTTCCCTGACCGTCGCGGACGTCCTCGAAGCGGAGACCTGGGCACGTGCCCGGGCCCGTGAACTGACGGCGAAGGCGACCGCGGAGGCCCGCGCATGACGACCTTGATGATGATCCTCGGCATAGTCGTCTTCGCGGTCGGACTGCTGTTCTCGATCGCCTGGCACGAGCTGGGCCACCTGTCGACCGCCAAGCTGTTCGGCATCCGCGTGCCGCAGTACATGGTGGGCTTCGGCCCGACGATCTTCTCGCGCAAGAAGGGCGACACCGAGTACGGCATCAAGGCCATCCCCCTGGGCGGCTACATCCGCATGATCGGCATGTTCCCGCCCGGCCCGGACGGCAAGATCGAGGCCCGCTCGACGTCGCCCTGGCGCGGCATGATCGAGGACGCCCGGTCGGCCGCCTTCGAGGAGCTCAAGCCCGGCGACGAGACCCGCCTCTTCTACACGCGCAAGCCCTGGAAGCGCGTGATCGTGATGTTCGCGGGCCCCTTCATGAACCTGATCCTCGCCGTGGCGATCTTCCTCGGCGTGATGATGACGTTCGGCATCAGCACCCAGACGAACCAGGTCGGCAAGGTCTCGGACTGTGTCATCCAGCAGAGCGAGAACCGCTCGACCTGCGAGAAGGGCGACAAGCCCTCGCCCGCCAAGGCCGCGGGGCTGAAGCTGGGCGACAAGATCGTCGGCTTCCAGGGGCAGCCCGTCGAGGACTGGTCCACGCTCCAGTCGAAGATCCGCGAGACCATCGGCCCGGCCACCATCACGGTCGAGCGCGACGGCAAGCGGGTGGACCTGCACGCCAACCTCATCAAGAACCAGGTCAGCAAGACCGACGGGGACGGTGGCTATGTAGAGGGCAAGTACGTCTACGCCGGCTTCCTCGGCTTCACCCCGGCCACCGGCATCGTCCAGCAGGGCTTCGGCGACTCCGTGGACCGCATGGGCGACATGATGGAGAACGGCGTCGAGTCGCTCATCGCCCTGCCGTCCAAGATCCCCGACCTGTGGGACGCGGCGTTCGGGGACGGCGACCGCAAGCAGGACTCCCCGATGGGCGTCGTGGGCGCGGCCCGCGTGGGCGGCGAGGTCTTCACCCTGGACATCCCGCCGGAGAACCAGATCGCGATGATGCTGTTCCTGGTGGCGGGCTTCAACCTGTCGCTGTTCCTCTTCAACATGCTCCCGCTGCTGCCGCTGGACGGCGGGCACATCGCGGGCGCCCTGTGGGAGTCGGTGCGGCGGAAGGCGGCCAAGCTCCTGAAGCGGCCCGACCCGGGCCCCTTCGACGTCGCGAAGCTGATGCCGGTCGCCTACGTGGTCGCGGGAATCTTCATCTGCTTCACGATCCTGGTGCTGATCGCGGACGTGGTGAATCCGGTGAGGATTTCCTGAGAAGGGCCTGATTAAGCGAAGTTTGCGGCGGCCGGGCACAGTATGTGTCCGGCCGCCCACTATTGGGTGGACTCCGGGGCGTGATGTGCCCGAGCCCTATGGGGTGCCGTAATCTCGAAGCCTGGAGCCCGCCGATCTCGGGACCTTGATCCACACTGTGATCCACACTCTTGGGGATGCTCGCCAGATGACTGCCGTATCGCTCGGAATCCCGTCCGTTCCGACCAAGCTCGCCGACCGCAGGGTCAGCCGGAAGATCCAGGTCGGAACGGTCGCCGTCGGCGGGGACGCACCGGTGTCGGTGCAGTCGATGACGACGACGCGTACGTCCGACATCGGGGCGACGCTGCAGCAGATCGCCGAGCTGACGGCGTCCGGCTGCCAGATCGTCCGCGTGGCGTGCCCGACGCAGGATGACGCGGACGCGCTGTCGACGATCGCGCGCAAGTCGCAGATCCCGGTGATCGCCGACATCCACTTCCAGCCGAAGTACGTGTTCGCGGCGATCGACGCCGGCTGCGCGGCGGTCCGCGTGAACCCGGGCAACATCAAGCAGTTCGACGACAAGGTCGCGGAGATCGCGCGGGCCGCGAAGGACACGGGCACGCCGATCCGGATCGGCGTCAACGCGGGTTCGCTGGACGCGCGCCTTCTGAAGAAGTACGGCAAGGCCACTCCGGAGGCGCTCGTCGAGTCGGCTCTCTGGGAGGCGTCCCTCTTCGAGGAGCACGACTTCCGGGACATCAAGATCTCGGTGAAGCACAACGACCCGGTCGTGATGGTCAATGCCTACCGCCAGCTCGCCGCCGCCTGCGACTATCCGCTGCACCTCGGCGTGACGGAGGCCGGTCCGGCCTTCCAGGGCACGATCAAGTCGGCGGTCGCCTTCGGCGCGCTGCTGAGCGAGGGCATCGGCGACACGATCCGCGTCTCCCTCTCCGCCCCTCCGGCGGAGGAGGTCAAGGTCGGCATGCAGATCCTGGAGTCGCTGAACCTCAAGCAGCGCCGCCTGGAGATCGTCTCCTGCCCCTCCTGCGGCCGCGCCCAGGTCGACGTCTACAAGCTGGCCGAGGAGGTCACCGCGGGCCTGGACGGCATGGAGGTCCCCCTCCGCGTCGCCGTCATGGGCTGCGTCGTGAACGGCCCCGGCGAGGCCCGCGAGGCCGACCTCGGCGTCGCCTCCGGCAATGGCAAGGGGCAGATCTTCGTCAAGGGCGAGGTCATCAAGACCGTGCCCGAGTCGAAGATCGTGGAGACGCTCATCGAGGAAGCGCTGAAGATCGCCGAGCAGATGGAGAAGGACGGCGTCCCGTCGGGCGAGCCGTCGGTGGCGGTGGCGGGCTAGCGGGCCGCTGCGCGCGCTTGAACCGTGAGGTGGGCCTCGCCACTGGGTGGCGGGGCCCACGTGCGTTCGCCCCTGCGGGGGCGGCTGCGCGCACTTTGACCGTTACGGGGGCCTTGCCACCGGGGGTGGCGGGGCCCCACGCGCATTCGCCCCCGCGGGGGCGAATGCGCCTGCCGTCGTGCCGTCTGCGGGCTGTCTCTCTCCTGTCCCGCCGCTTCGCGCCGGATCCGTCCCACCCACCCACCCGATCACTCCGGGGTTCGGGGGTGCTGGCTTCTTCGGACTGGCATGTGGGGGCGGCTGCGCCTGGCGTGGTGCCGTCTGCGGGCCGTCCCCGTCCGGTCCCGCCGCTCCGCGCCGGATCCGTCCCACCCACCCACCCGATCACTCCGGGGTTCGGGGGTGCTGGCTTCTTCGGACTGGCATGTGGGGCGGAAGGGTCGGGGTGCTGGGCCTGGCATGCGGGGGCGGCTTCGCCCGACGTCCTGTCGTCTGCGGGCTGTCTCTCTCCTGTCCCGCCGCTCCGCGCCGGATCTGTCCCACCCACCCACCCGATCACCCCGGATCTGTCCCACCCACCCCGATCACCCCGCCGGGCAATCGGGCGGGTGGGCGGGAAAACCCGCCGCGGAGCGGCGGAGGGATGCACGCGGCCGAACGACGGCAGCCCCCCCACCGCGCCGGCCCCTGCGCGGGAATAAGGCCGGCTGCGGGGGCCGC
>NZ_JBHYIG010000368.1:0-8588 GCF_042740015.1 Streptomyces sp. NPDC059037 | reverse complement strand
ACAAACTTTCATTTGGCGTGGGCCCCCAAACGCGGACGGCCGGCCCCCCCAAACAAATTGGGGGGGGCCGGGCCTTCGGCGTTGTTCGGTTGTCTACGCCTTGCGGAGGCGGAACGTCAGGGACAGGGACTCGTCCGTGAACGTCTCGCCGTAGGTGTCGTCCGCCTGACCCTGGGCGAAGTCCGTGGCGAGGACCTCGTCCGCGATCAGGTCGGCGTGGTCGGACAGGGCCGTGATCACGGCCGGGTCCGTGGAGGTCCAGCGCAGGGCGATCCGGTCCGCGACGTCCAGGCCGCTGTTCTTGCGGGCCTCCTGGATCAGGCGGATCGCGTCACGGGCAAGGCCTGCCCGGCGCAGCTCCTCCGTGATCTCCAGGTCCAGGGCGACCGTGGCACCCGAGTCGGACGCCACCGACCAGCCCTCGCGCGGGGTCTCCGTGATGATGACCTCATCCGGGGCCAGCGTCACCGTCTCGCCGTCGACCTCGACCGAGGCCGTGCCCTCGCGCAGGGCCAGGGACAGCGCCGCCGCGTCGGCGTCGGCGACGGCCTTGGCGACCGCCTGGACGCCCTTGCCGAACCGCTTGCCCAGGGCGCGGAAGTTGGCCTTCGCGGTCGTGTCGACCAGTGAGCCGCCGACTTCGGAGAGCGACGCCAGCGAGGAGACGTTGAGCTCCTCGGTGATCTGGGCGTGCAGTTCCGGGTTGAGCGACTCGAAGCCCGTGGCCGCGATCAGGGCGCGGGAGAGCGGCTGACGGGTCTTGACGCCCGACTCCGCGCGCGTGGCACGGCCCAGCTCGACCAGGCGGCGCACCAGCACCATCTGCCGCGACAGGTCCGGGTCGATCGCCGACAGGTCGGCCTCGGGCCAGGACGTCAGGTGGACCGACTCCGGGGCGTCCGGGGTGACCGGCACCACGAGGTCCTGCCAGACGCGCTCGGTGATGAACGGCGTCAGCGGGGCCATCAGGCGGGTGACCGTCTCCAGGACCTCGTGCAGGGTGCGCAGGGCCGCCTTGTCGCCCTGCCAGAAGCGGCGACGGGAGCGGCGTACGTACCAGTTGGAGAGGTTGTCGACGAACGTGGACAGGAGCTTGCCCGCGCGCTGGGTGTCGTAGCCCTCAAGGGCCTGGGTGACCTGGTCGGTCAGCGCGTGCAGCTCGCTGAGCAGCCAGCGGTCCAGGAGCGGGCGGTCGGCGGGCGCCGGGTCGGCGTCGCTGGGGGCCCACTTCGACGTACGGGCGTACAGAGCCTGGAAGGCGACCGTGTTCCAGTACGTGAGGAGCGTCTTGCGGACGACCTCCTGGATGGTGCCGTGGCCCACCCGGCGGGCCGCCCACGGGGAGCCGCCGGCCGCCATGAACCAGCGCACGGCATCGGCGCCGTGCCGGTCCATCAGCGGGATCGGGTCGAGGGTGTTGCCCAGGTGCTTGGACATCTTGCGGCCGTCCTCGGCGAGGATGTGGCCGAGGCAGACCACGTTCTCGTAACTGGACTTGTCGAAGACGAGCGTGCCCACCGCCATCAGCGTGTAGAACCAGCCGCGCGTCTGGTCGATGGCCTCCGAGATGAACTGCGCCGGGTACCGGCTCTCGAAGAGTTCCTTGTTCTTGTGCGGGTATCCCCACTGCGCGAACGGCATCGAACCGGAGTCGTACCAGGCGTCGATGACCTCGGGGACGCGCGTCGCGGTCTCCTGGCAGGTCGGGCAGGGGAAGGTCACCGCGTCGATGTACGGGCGGTGCGGGTCGAGGTCCGACTGGTCGGTGCCCGTCAGGTCGGAGAGCTCGGCGCGCGAGCCCACGCACGTCAAGTGGCCTTCCTCGCAGCGCCAGATGGGCAGCGGGGTGCCCCAGTAGCGGTTGCGGGACAGCGCCCAGTCGACGTTGTTGTTCAGCCAGTCGCCGAAGCGGCCGTGCTTGACCGAGTCCGGGAACCAGTTGGTCTTCTCGTTCTCCTGGAGGAGGCGGTCCTTGATGGCCGTCGTGCGGATGTACCAGGACGGCTGCGCGTAGTAGAGCAGCGCCGTGTGGCAGCGCCAGCAGTGCGGGTAGCTGTGCTCGTACGGGATGTGCCTGAAGAGCAGATTGCGGCTGTCGAGGTCCTCGGTCAGCTTTTCGTCGGCCTTCTTGAAGAAGACACCGCCTACGAGCGGGACGTCCTCCTCGAAGGTTCCGTCGGGGCGGACCGGGTTCACGACCGGGAGGCCGTACGCGCGGCAGACCTTGAGGTCGTCCTCACCGAAGGCGGGGGACTGGTGGACCAGACCCGTGCCGTCCTCGGTGGTCACGTAGTCGGCGTTGACCACGAAGTGGGCCGGGGCCGGGAACTCCACCAGCTCGAAGGGGCGTTGGTAGGTCCAGCGCTCCATCTCGGCGCCGGTGAACGTCTGGCCGGTGGTCTCCCAGCCCTCGCCGAGCGCCTTCTCGACCAGCGGCTCGGCGACCACCAGCTTCTCTTCGCCGTTCGTCGCGACGACGTACGTGACGTCGGGGTGCGCGGCGACCGCGGTGTTGGAGACGAGCGTCCACGGGGTGGTCGTCCACACCAGGAGGGACGCCTCGCCCGCCAGGGGGCCGCCGGTGAGCGGGAAGCGCACGAAGACGGACGGGTCGACGACCGTTTCGTAGCCCTGCGCCAGCTCGTGGTCGGAGAGGCCGGTGCCGCAGCGGGGGCACCAGGGGGCGACGCGGTGGTCCTGGACCAGGAGGTCCTTGTTGAAGATCTCCTTCAGGGACCACCAGACCGATTCGATGTACTCGGGGTTCATCGTGCGGTACGCGCCGTCGAGGTCGGTCCAGTACCCCATGCGGGTCGTGAGGTCGGCGAAGGCGTCGGTGTGGCGGGTCACGGACTCGCGGCACTTGGCGTTGAACTCGGCGATGCCGTACGCCTCGATGTCCTTCTTGCCGTTGAACCCGAGCTCCTTCTCGACCGCGAGCTCGACCGGCAGGCCGTGGCAGTCCCAGCCGGCCTTGCGGGCGACGTGGTAGCCCCGCATGGTGCGGAAGCGCGGGAAGACGTCCTTGAAGACGCGGGCCTCGATGTGGTGGGCGCCCGGCATGCCGTTGGCCGTGGGCGGGCCCTCGTAGAACACCCACTCGGGGCGCCCCTCGGACTGCTCGAGGCTCCTGGCGAAGATCTTCTGCTCGTCCCAGAACTCGAGCACGGCGTGCTCAAGGGCGGGCAGGTCGACCTGGGCGGGCACCTGGCGGTACTGCGGCTGCGTATTCAACGGCTGCGTGTTCAACGCGCTTCCTCCGGCGGACGATTCCGTTCCGTCGGAGGGACGAGAGCCGCTTGTCGCGCTCCCGCGGTACCACCCTCCTTGGCCTTCCCCACGCCTGTGGCGCACGGGAAAGCCCCCTCATTGGGGTCGCGATGCCGGGTCTACTGGCCTCCGCGGGGGCTTCGGCCTTCTTCCGGCGGCTCCGGGGTGATCTTCACGTCGCGCCTGCCCCCGGGCTCACACCGTCCCCGGGTCGCTCATGGCCGCTTACGCCGCTACTCGTCCCCATCCACGCTTCTCGCTCCGCCCAGTGTACGGGGCCGCGGCGGACCCGGCCGACCGGTTTTCGGTGGGTGGCGGGACGGTCGCCGACGGGCCCGCTCAGGCGTGCTGGGGGACTTCGTCCTTGAGGGAGTCGCGGATCATCTTCCGCAGCTCGGGGCCGTCCGTGTGCCCGTGGACGGAGACGGCGTGCTCGCTGGCGGCGCGGACCACCTCTTCCTCTTCGCCGGAGATGGCGAGGGTGCAGTGGGTCTCGCTCGGGAATTCGCGGCAGTCGGTGATTTTGCGCATGGCGCACCTTCCTAGCTCGTAGCCAATTTTATGCCTGTACGGCCATCCAGGGCGCGTCTGGGCGGGTCTGGGCGCCGGCCTTGCGGGGGTGGGCGGCAGGTGCGGGTCAGACCGTGTGGACTGACCCGAATGGCGACATGCGGAGCGTCCGGATCCTGACCGCCGGTGCCTGGCGGATTACCGGGCGGGGAGCTGGGCACAACGCTTGCATGCCTGCCGCGCGGGACCCGCGGGGCGGGCGTATCGGGCGGCGTGCCCCGTTGCCGCGGGCGTTGAGTCGATTTATCGTCCCAGCACGATTCGCGAGCAAGATCACAATATGTGAAGGGGCCGCGGCCATGGTGGCGAAGAAGACCGCCGTACAGCATTCGGCGTCGGGCAGATCCACGGGCGCGGCCACGCAGGGAGCGAACGGGGTGGAGCCCGAGAAGGCGGAGAAGGTGGCGAAGACGGCGGCCAAGAAGTCGACCGCGAAGAAGGCCACCGCCAAGAAGACGGCCGCCAAGACGGCGGCCGAGAAGCCGGTCGCCAAGAAGGCGGCACCCAAGAAGGCCGCTGCCAAGAAGGTGGCGGCCAAGAAGACGGCCGCCAAGAAGGCGCCACCGGCGGAAGCGGCCTCACCGGCCAAGAAGACGGCTGCCAAGAAGAGCACGGCCAAGAAGAGCACAGCCAAGAAGACGGCCGCGACCGCGGCCGATGGTGCGGCTCAGGCCGCGGAGACGACGGGAGCCACGACAGTGGTTGCGAAGAAGACTCCGGGCACGGCGACGGCAGCGAAGAAGCCGACCGCGGTGCCCAAGGCGCGTGTCGCCGCCGCGGAGCCCGGTGAGCTCGCGGTCCGGCCCGGCGAGGATCCCTGGACGCCGGAGGAGGTCGAGGAGGCGCGCGCGGAGCTGCAGAGCGAGGCGCTGCGGCTCGGAGCCGAGATCACGTCCTCCGAGGACGCCCTGGCGGGCCTGATGCGGGACTCCGGGGACGGCGCGGGCGACGACGACGCGGACACCGGCACCAAGAACATCACCCGGGAACATGAGATGTCGCTGGCCGCCAACGCGCGCGAGATGCTCGTCCAGACCGAGCGCGCCCTGGAGCGGCTGGACGCCGGGACGTACGGCGTCTGCGAGAACTGCGGCAATCCCATCGGCAAGGCGCGCATGCAGGCCTTCCCGCGGGCGACGCTGTGCGTCGAGTGCAAGCAGAAGCAGGAACGGCGCTCCTGACCCCGGCCTGGCCACGTGGGGCCGTATGTGTGTGCCGTACCCTCGTCCCCAGTCAGGTACCTAGGTTGAGGGACTCACGTGGCAGAGGCGGAGCGCATCATCGGTACGCCGGATATCCCTGAGGCGGCTGGGGCCGAGCCGGAGCAGTCCGACTCGGGCTCCGACGTGGCGCGTCAGGACGCGCCGGGCGGGCAGGACGGGCAGGATTCGCCCGACGAGCAGGCTTCGTCGGACGAGCAGGCCCCGGCGGACGAGGAGAAGCCCAAGGGCAAGCGCCGGATTCTCGTGCTGTTCGCGGTGGCCGTGTTCGCGTACGCCCTGGACCTCGTCAGCAAGATGATCGTCGTCGCGAAGCTCGAGCACCATGAGCCGATCCAGGTCGTCGGTGACTGGCTCCGGTTCGAGGCCATCCGCAACGCGGGCGCCGCCTTCGGGTTCGGTGAGGCCTTCACCGTGATCTTCACCTGCATCGCGGCGGCCGTCATCGTCGTGATCGCCCGCCTGGCCCGCAAGCTCTACAGCCTGCCGTGGGCGATCGCGCTCGGCATGCTGCTCGGCGGGGCCCTCGGCAACCTCACCGACCGGCTCTTCCGTTCCCCCGGTGTCTTCGAGGGAGCCGTGGTCGACTTCATCGCCCCGAAGGGCTTCGCGGTGTTCAACCTCGCGGACTCGGCGATCGTGTGCGGTGGCTTCCTGATCGTGATCCTGTCCTTCCGCGGCCTGGACCCGGACGGAACCGTCCACAAGGACTGATCCCCCGGGGCCTCCCGCGGGAGGCTTTGGTGCGGGAGTGTCGGTGGGCTCCTGCATACTCAATGGGTGAGCACGATTCCCGAGATCCGCACCCTGCCCGTACCGGACGGCCTGGAAGGCGAGCGCGTCGACGCCGCCATCTCGCGCATGTTCGGGTTCTCCCGCACGAAGGCCGCCGACCTTGCGGCGGCAGGCAAGGTGATGGTCGACGGCAGCGTGGTCGGCAAGTCCGAGCGTGTGCACGGCGGCGCCTGGCTGGAGGTCGAGATGCCGCAGGCGCCCGCCCCGGTGCAGATCGTCGCCGAGCCCGTCGAGGGCATGGAGATCATCCATGACGACGACGACATCGTGGTGATCGTCAAGCCGGTCGGCGTGGCCGCGCACCCGAGCCCGGGCTGGACCGGGACGACCGTGATCGGCGGCCTCGCCGCAGCGGGCTACCGCATCTCCACCTCCGGTGCCGCCGAGCGCCAGGGCATCGTGCACCGCCTGGACGTCGGCACGTCCGGCCTGATGGCCGTCGCCAAGTCCGAGCGGGCGTACACGTCCCTGAAGCGCCAGTTCAAGGAGCGCACGGTCGACAAGCGCTACAACGCGCTGGTGCAGGGCCACCCCGACCCGATGAGCGGCACCATCGACGCCCCCATCGGCCGGCACCCGAACCACGACTACAAGTGGGCGGTCACGGCGGAGGGCAAGCCCTCCGTGACGCACTACGACCTCATCGAGGCGTTCCGCGCGGCCTCGCTGCTCGACATCAAGCTGGAGACGGGGCGCACGCACCAGATCCGCGTCCACATGTCGGCCCATCGGCACCCGTGCGTGGGCGACCTGACGTACGGCGCGGACCCGACGCTCGCCAAGCGGCTCGGACTCACCCGCCAGTGGCTGCACGCGGTGCGACTCGGTTTCGAGCACCCCGGGAACGGCCAGTGGGTCGAGTTCGAGAGCCAGTACCCCGACGACCTCCAGCAGGCACTCGACCGCGTGCGGGCGGAGAGCTCGTGACCGCCGGGGCCGCCTTCGTCTGCCGGGTCGCCGTGGAGCCCGGTGACCTGGAGGCCTGTTTCGCGGTCCGCAAGGAAGTCTTCGTCGTCGAGCAGCAGGTCCCCGAGGACCTCGAGTACGACGCGTACGACGCCGGGGCGGCGCATGTCATCGCCATCCGCGAGGACGGGCTGCCGCTGGGCACCGGCCGGCTGCTGACCGGCGCTGCCGCAGCGGCGAAGAACGGCGGCGATGACCGGGTGGGCGCGCTCGGCCGGCTCGCGGTGACCAAGGCCGCGCGAGGCCTCGGTGTCGGGGCGGCCCTGGTGCGGGCGATCGAGGACGCGGCACGCGCGCGTGGCCTGACCGCCGTCGACCTGCACGCGCAGACGCATGCGCTGGGGTTCTACGAGCGGCTCGGATATGCCGTCTACGGCCCGGAGTTCCCCGACGCGGGGATCCCGCACCGGGCGATGCGGAAGGCGCTGGCCTAGCGAGAGCCGGGCGCGCCGCGACGGATCGTTGTCGCCCTCCGGCGCGGCCCGTCCTGTCCGGTTCGGGCGGAATGCGTGGCAGGGTTGAGGTCTTGATCGACCGACACGCGAACCGCCGGAGGGCGCACCGTGGACCAACTGGCGCTGCTGCTCGTTCTGTTGCTCGGCCCCGTGGTCACCGTGCCGCTGGGAGAGCGGCTCGGGCTGCCCGCGCCCGTTCTGATGACCCTCGCCGGAATCGTCCTGGCCTTCGTGAGCTGGGTGCCGAACGTCGAGATCCCGCCGGACTTCATCCTTCCGCTGGTGCTGCCGCCGTTGCTCTACGCGTCCGTCCAGCGCACTTCCTGGCGGCAGTTCACGGCCAACAGACGCCCCATCTTTCTGCTCGCCGTGGCGCTGGTCTTCGTGACGACCGCGGCGGTGGCGGCGGTCGCGAGCTCGGTCGTTCCCGGGCTTCCGATCGCCGCGGCCGTCGCGCTCGGGGCGCTCGTCGCGCCGCCCGACCCGGTCGCCGCGACCGCCGTCGCCGGGTCGCTCGGGCTGCCCCGGCGGCTCGTGTCGATCCTGGAGGGGGAGGGGCTCTTCAACGACGTCACGGCCATCGTGCTGTACCACGTGGCGATCGCGGCGGCCGTCAGCGGGACGTTCTCCTGGCCGTCGGCGGTGGGGCAGTTGGTGCTCTCCGGAGTGGTCGCCGTCGCCGTGGGGCTCGCGCTCGGCTGGCTCACCAACAAGCTGATGGGTCTCCTCGGCGAAGCCACCCTGCAGACCGGCCTCACGCTGCTCGTACCCTTCGTCAGCTATGTGCTGGCCGAGGAGCTGCTCGGCTCCGGCGTCCTCGCGGTGCTGACCACCGCGCTCTACCTCGCGGAGAACGCCGCAGACGCCGACGACGTACAAGGAAGGATCACCGGGCAGACGTTCTGGCAGATCGTCGACACCCTGGTCACCGGGGTCGCCTTCGGGCTCATCGGGCTCGAACTGCACAACGTCTTCGGTACGTCGGAAGGCCGCGAGCTGCAGATGCTCGGCTGGGGCGCGGCGGTCGTGGCCGTCGTCGTCGGCGTACGACTGATGTGGCTGCTTCCCGCGACGTGGCTCGCCAAGAAGCTGCACAAGCGCAGGGACTACGACGAGGACATTCCCACGACCTGGCGCGAGACCGTCGTCATGTGGTGGTCGGGGATGCGCGGGGTTGCCTCGGTCGCCCTGGCGCTAGCCATCCCCCTGAAGACGGACGGCGGGGATCCCTTCCCGGCCCGCGACGAGATCATCTTCATCGCGTTCTGCGTCATCATGGCGACCCTCGTGGTCCAGGGGATCAGGATGGATC
>NZ_JBHYIG010000367.1:0-8596 GCF_042740015.1 Streptomyces sp. NPDC059037 | reverse complement strand
TCACCACCTCACCTCGCACCACCGCCGCCCCCGCCCGGGCAGCGGGCGGGGGGCTTCGTACGGATGGTGCGCGATACTGGGATTGAACCAGTGACCTCTTCCGTGTCAGGGAAGCGCTCTCCCGCTGAGCTAATCGCGCAGGTCAACCTGCGTGTGCTGCGTACTGCGTGCGCGATACTGGGATTGAACCAGTGACCTCTTCCGTGTCAGGGAAGCGCTCTCCCGCTGAGCTAATCGCGCGGGACGGTCCCACACCATACGGGACCAGGGGTTATTCAGTTCTGCGTGCGCGATACTGGGATTGAACCAGTGACCTCTTCCGTGTCAGGGAAGCGCTCTCCCGCTGAGCTAATCGCGCTTGGAGGTGGAGACGGGATTTGAACCCGTGTAGACGGCTTTGCAGGCCGTTGCCTCGCCTCTCGGCCACTCCACCAGGAGTGCGGGGTCTCGGGAAGATCCCCCACTTTCCTGCGAGCGGACGACCAGGTTCGAACTGGCGACCTCAACCTTGGCAAGGTTGCGCTCTACCAACTGAGCTACGTCCGCTTGTCTTTCCCGGTCCGCTTGCGCGTCCCGGCGACGTGTTGAACTCTAGCGGATTCCTGGGCCAGTACAAAAACGCGTTTGCGCAGCGTGCTGCGCTGTGACCGGCCCGGGGCGCCACCAGGACGCCGGTCATAGACTCGCAAGCGTGCACAGCCCCCCTCAGACGTCCTCCCAGCGGCCCTCCCGGGCGCCCCTGCCCATGGCGCGCTTCGGCGGTCTGGTGGCGACCGGCCTCACCGACGTGACCAGCGATCCCTCGGCCCTGGACTCCAGCGGCTTCTGGGCGGTCGCCGCGGATTTCGAGGGCGGCCTCGTCTGCGCCCGCTTCGCCGACGTACGTGAGGAGCCGGTGCCCGCCCCGGTGCCGGGGGCCTGGCGGGGGCCCGCCGCCGGTGACTGGACGTCCTCGCTCGACCGCACCGCGTACACGGAAGGCGTGCGGCGCGTGCGCGCGCACATCGCGGCCGGCGACGTCTACCAGGCGAACCTCTGCCGGGTACTGTCCGCGCCGGTCCCGGACGGCGCCGACGTGGACGCCCTGACCGCTCTCCTCGCGCGCGGGAACCCCGCTCCGTACGCCGGAACGATCCGCCTGCCCGAGCACGGCGTCGAGATAGCCACGGCGTCCCCCGAGCTGTTCCTGCGGCGTGCGGGGCGCGTCGTCGAGTCGGGTCCGATCAAGGGCACGGGCCGCACCGAAGCGGATCTTCTGGAGAAGGACTACGCCGAGAACGTCATGATCGTGGACCTCGTCCGCAACGACCTCGGGCGGATCTGCGAGACCGGCTCCGTGACCGTCCCCGACCTGTGCGTGATCGAGAAGCATCCTGGGCTGGTCCACCTCGTCTCCACCGTCCGGGGCGAGCTGCGCCCCGACGCCGGCTGGCCCGAACTCTTCGCCGCGGCTTTCCCGCCCGGTTCCGTCACCGGCGCCCCCAAGTCCAGCGCCCTGCGCATCATCGACGCCCTGGAGACCGCGCCCCGCGGTCCGTACTGCGGCGGCATCGGCTGGGTCGACGCCGACCGGGGCACCGGTGAACTGGCCGTCGGCATCCGCACCTTCTGGATCGACCGCGCCGAAGGCATGCTGCGGTTCGGCACCGGAGCGGGCATCACCTGGGGCTCGGACCCCGAGGGGGAGTGGCGGGAGACCGAGCTGAAGGCGGAAAGGCTGCTGGCGGTAGCGTCGGGGGCGTACGAAGTGAGTGGAGGGACCCCTCGGTGAAGATCTGGCTCAATGGCGGCCTGCAGGACCTCGATACCGCCCGCGTCTCCGTGCTGGACCACGGCCTGACCGTGGGCGACGGCATCTTCGAGACGGTGAAGACGGTCGAGGGGCGGCCCTTCGCGCTGACCCGGCACCTGGACCGGCTCGCCCGCTCGGCGCGCGGCCTCGGCCTGCCCGAGCCGGACCTGGACGAGGTGCGCGCGGCCTGCGCCGCCGTGATCGGCGCCAACCCGATGCCGCTGGGGCGGCTGCGCATCACCTACACGGGAGGCCTCTCGCCGCTCGGCTCGGACCGCGGTGACCAGGGCCAGACGCTGGTCGTCGCCCTCGGCGAGGCGGACAGGCGCCCCGACGCGACCGCCGTGATCACGGTGCCGTGGACCCGCAACGAGCGCGGCGCGCTGACCGGCCTGAAGACCACGTCGTACGCCGAGAACGTCGTCGCCCTCGCGCGCGCCCACGAACAGGGCGCCTCCGAAGCGCTGTTCGGCAACACCGTGGGGCAGCTCTGCGAAGGCACCGGGTCGAACGTCTTCGTCGTGCTGGACGGCGAGATCCACACGCCGCCGGTCGCCTCCGGCTGTCTGGCGGGCATCACGCGCGCGCTGGCCGTCGACTGGACGGGCGCGCAGGAGACCGATCTGCCGCTCGACGTCCTGGACCGCGCCGACGAGGTGTTCCTGACCTCGACGCTCCGTGACGTCCAGGCCGTGCACCGGATCGACGGACGCGAACTGCCGGGCGCGCCGGGCCCGGTGACCGCCAAGGCGATGCGCATCTTCGACGAGCGTGCGGCGGACGACCTCGACCCGTGAGCCCCGAGAACCGGTGAAATCCTGGTGACGGAGCGGCCGCGGGGCGGGTACAACACCACTGATGACCACGACCCTGCGGCCGACCGGGCCGCTCCAAGAGAGCGCTGACGGCGCGAAGTCACGCACGTACGAAGTGTGTGTGAACAGCCGTCCGGTGGGCGGGATAGAACTCGCCACGCACCCCGTGTTCGGTCCCTCCGTCGCCCAGATCAAGGATCTGCGCATCGAGGAACCGGACCGCAGGCGCGGCCGCGGCACCGTCGCCGTGCTCGCCGCCGAGGAAGTGGCGCGCGGCTGGGGCTGCCGGCGGATCGAGACGATCGTGCCCGCAGCGGCCACGGCGGCCCACCGCCTCGTCACGTCCCTGGGCTATGTGGAGCGCAACCGCCACATGACCAAGCCACTGCCCGCCGAGCCGCCCGCCCTGCCCGCGGGCGTCGAGGGACGGCCGATGACCGAGGCCGCGTACGAGGTGTGGCTGGCGCGCAAGAAGGACGACTACGCGCGCGACTGGATGGAGCGCGGCGTCCCCGAGGCCGAGGCGCGCGCCAAGTCCGCCAGGGACCACGCCGACCACCTGCAGCAGGGAATCGCCACCCCGGGGGTGCGGCTCAGCGTCCTCACCCACGCGGGTTCGGAGGTCGGCACCCTGTGGCTGGCCGTGTACGACGACCCCGCGTTCGTCTTCGACGTCGAGGTCGACCCGGAGTGCCGCGGCCAGGGGCACGGCCGCTCCCTGATGCACCTCGCCGAGGCCCAGGCCCACGAGGCGGGCAGCAGCCGCATCGGCCTCAACGTCTTCGCGGGCAACGCCCCGGCACTGCGCCTCTACCAGTCGCTGGGCTATGAGCCGGTCACGTACTACGTCTACAAGCCGCTGCTCTAGGCCAGCAGCCGGTCCGTGATCTCCTCGACGCGCTCGCGCAGGCCCTCCTGGCTCTTGCCGCCGTCGAGGCGTTGGCCGTCGACGACGTACGTCGGTGTGCCGGTGACGCCGATCGCCTTGCCCTCGGCCTGGTCGGCGTCGACGATCAGGATGTGCCGGCCGTCGATCAGGGCGGTGTCGAACTCCTCGGCGTCCAGGCCCAGTTCACGGGCCGTCTCGACGAGGACGGCCTCGCCCTTCTTGTCCAGATCCGCGACCTTCCCGAGCACCGCCTCGACATACGGCCAGCCCTTGCCCTGCTCGAAGGCCTCCTCGGCGGCCTGGGCGGCGGCGAAGGCGTGCTTGTGCTTCTCGAGCGGGAAGTGGCGAAGGCGCAGGTCGACGCGGTCGCCGTACCGGGCGCGCAGGGCGTGTACGTCGTCGAGGGCGCGGGTGCAGTCCGGGCACTGGAGCTCGCACCAGACGTCGATGACCACGGGTCCTGCGGGGCCGGTGAGGTCGGCGGGGGAGGAGTCGTTCATGGGTTCAGTCTTCCACCGACCGGGACCTGCGGAGGATGCCGGACCCGGATATGTCCCTGAGGTCCGCCCAGGACGTGGCTCGGGAGGGCCCACCCGGTGCAGGATGGAAGGGACGACATTGTCACCGTTGACGCCCGCGTGCCCTGGAGGACCGGATGATTGCCGAGACCGTCTGTTCCGCCGTGTCCGTGGCCGGGCTGGGCATCGCCGCCGTCACGGCCTACCGCAAGCGTTTCCTCGCGGCGACGCGCCTCGCCGCGTACTCCCTGGTCCCGATCGGCCTCGTGATGACCGGCGTCGTGGGATGGCTGGCCGACACCGCCTTCAGCATGAAGGCGTGGGCGGGCTTCGGCGTCCTCGGTGTCGCCTGGCTGCTCTTCATGACGACACGGGCGGTGGAGCGCCGCCGCGTCGGCAGCAGCGAGGAGCGCAAGGCGGCAAAGGCGGCCAAGAGCGAGGCCGTCGCCCCTGCGGCGTCGGCGCCTTCGCTCGGCCAGGGCATACGCCCGGCCGCCAAGCCCGAGGCCAAGGCCAAGGGCAAGCCGAAGGCGGCCGCGCCCACGGAGGACTTCAGCGACATCGAGGCCATCTTGAAGAAGCACGGCATCTGACACTCCCCGAACCCCCGAGGGCGGGCTGCGTGAGCTGGGCGGCGAGGCCGGAAGGGCTCAGCCGCCCAGCCGCATCTCGGCGAGGACGTTCACGCCCTCGACCCACTTCACGGACCCGTTGGCGCACCGCACCGCGCGCCCCTTCCCGGGGAAGGCCGGGTCGGGCAGGGCGAGTCCCAGGCGGTGGCGGCCGCGCACGCCGGACGGCAGGGCGAGCTCTCCGCGCACGGTCGTGACCTTCGGGCCCGAGTGGTCGTCGCCGGTCTCCGCGCGGCCCTGCGGCCGCCAGTCGCGCCAGTCCGCCCCGGTGTCCGCCGAGGCGACCGTCCGACCGTCCGCGTCCAGGAGTGCCAGCCGCACCGGACGTGCGTGCTTCGGCGCCGCGAAGCCGCGATTGACCACGTCGACCTCCACGGGGATACGGCCGCCGCGGGCGCCAGACAGGTCGTAGCGGGCCTCGCGCACCTCGATGCGGTAGCCCAGGTGGTCCCGCAGATATTCGAACTGCGTGCGCGCCACCAGCCGCCCGTCACGCCCCCGGAAGTAGCCGTCCGAGACCGGAAGCAGCGCGTCCGTCGTCTGCCGCTCGGTCAGCTCCGCCGCCTTCCAGGCCGGGACGGTGACCGTGGCGTTGTGCACCAGGGACAGGCTGTCGAAGCGCAGCGTCTGCAGCCGCCGGGCGGCGGGCAGCCCGGGGATGACGGTGCTCCACGCGTAGGGGTCGGCGCTCTGGCCCTTGTCCCAGGGCATCTCGCCGTCCATCATCCGCGTCGGCGACACGTCGAGATAGCTGGGCCAGCCGGGATTGTCCGGGACGTAGTAGTCCCACTCGCCCTCGCCGAGCGTCACGTAGTCGTTGTGGAAGCCGACCCGGTCCAGGATCGCCTTGTCGGTGATCATGTCGCGCTTCTCCGCGTACCGGACCTGGGTGTGCATGCCCGGCGGGAGCGCATCGACGAGCGTCGTCATGATGGCGGTGACGGCGTCGGGGTACGTCTCGTGCCGGTAGTAACTCCCGTGCCACTCGCCCCAGGCGCCCAGGAAGCCGGCCTGCCACACGGCCACCACGTCGCTGTTGCGCGCGACCAGCGGCGCGAGCTGGCCGATGTGCCGCTGGATGTCCTGCACGGTGTAGCGCCGGTTCTCCCGCACCCCGTCGTCGTACACGAAGCGCAGGACCGCCGCGTATCCCTTGCGACGCAGCCCCCGGAAGACGCTCTCGATGTTGTCGAGGGCGCTCTGCGGGATCGTGGAGGTCGCGAAGTCCCAGAGGTAGAAGTACAGCTGGGTCAGGTTCGCGCCGGGGCCGTACTCGCGCTCCAGGAGGTCCAGGGTCTTCGCGGCGTCGGGGGAGTGGTCCGCCTCGTTCTGCCAGGGGCTCGTCAGGTCGATCGCGTTGTACGACATCTCGTAGCGGAAGCCGCGGCGCGGGTTGGCCAGCGGGGCGCGGCCCTCCGGGTCGTCCGGACGGATGCCGCGATGCGGGACCCGCTGCCAGCCGGCCGCGCGGGCGGGGGATGCCGCGGCGAGCGGCACCATCGCGGCCGCGGCCGTGCCGAGCGCGGTCGTCAACAGCCGTCTGCGTTCCATGCGCATGTGTGGCTCCCTCGTTCGTGTGGACGGCGGGGGTGCCGAGTCTGACGAGGCGCCGTGCTGGTGAGCCATGGACGGAACGCGCGGGGCGCTGGACTTTCTGGTCACGGATTTAAGCGAACTCCCGCCCTTTCCGGGCGTGTTGGTCGGCGGTGGTGTCCCGACTGCGTCATCATCGCCGCGAGATGCTGGACACCACCACACCGGGCGATGCCGCCCCGCCGACCGATGAGCGAGCAGCGCCGACCGAGGAGCCGCAGGGCTGTCTCTTCGCGCTCTCCCAGCCACCCCTGATGATCTTCCTGGCGGTGATCGGCTTCCTGCTCCTGATGGGCTCGCTGCACGATCTGCTGAGGCTGTAGCCGCCGGAGCGGGGGCTCAGCCCGCGGCTTCCTTGCGGCGGGCCCGGTAGGCGGCCACGTGCAGCCGGTTCCCGCAGGTCCGGCTGTCGCAGTAGCGGCGCGAGCGATTGCGGGAGAGGTCCACGAAGGCGCGCCTGCAGTCCGGCGCCTCGCAGCGCCGCAGCCGCTCCTGCTCACCGGCGACCACGAAGAACGCGAGCGCCATGCCGCAGTCCGCCGCCAGGTGGTCGGCGATGGACGCGCCCGGTGCGAAGTAGTGCACGTGCCAGTCGTAGCCGTCGTGGTCGGTGAGCCGGGGCGTGGTGCCCGCCGCCGCGACCAGTTCGTTGATCACCGCCGCCGCGGCCTGTGGCTCGGGGGAGGCGAAGACCTCGTAGAAGCGGCTGCGGATCTGCCGAACGCCCGCGAGGTCACGTTCGGTGAGCACTCCGACGTCGCTGATGTCGTGGCTTCGTACGAACTCGCCAAGCGCCGCTACGTCCGCGAGCCCTTCGGTCTCGGCGCTCTCGTCGTCCGGTGCGGTGTTCACCAGATCGACCACGGCGTCGAGCGCACACCGGGTGTCGTGGGTGATCAGCACGATTCGCTCCCTGGCCTGGGGGTAGTCGGGCCTCCCCCGCTCATGGAGAACGTGGGAAGAGGTGCCCGCCGATGCTGGCCGATGCTAGCGGCTTCCCGGAACACAGCACCGGCGCCGTCCCCGCGAGAATCCGCGGCGACGGCGCCGGTGCCTGGCCTATGCGGTTGTCGTGCCCGAGCCGTCGCCCCGAGTCGGACGGCGCCGGGCGCTCTCGCGCCGCCTGGATCTAGCTTTCGGCCAGGATGTGCGAGAGCTCCGTATCGAGATCGAAGTGGCGGTGTTCTGTGCCGGGCGGCACGGCCGCGTCGGTTCGCTTGAGGAACGATTCCAGTGCCCGCGCCGGGGCCTCGAGCAGAGCCTCACCCTCGGGGGAACTCAGGGCGATGCAGACAACACCCTGACCGTGGCTCCGGGACGGCCAGACTCGGACGTCGCCGGTACCGGTGGGCCGGTGCAGGCCCTCGGCGAGGAGGTCGCGGGCGAACACCCACTCGACGGTTTCCTCGGCTCCGGTGTGGAAGGTGGCGTGCACGGCATAGGGATCGGCCGTGTCATACCGCAGTCCTGCGGGTACAGGCAGTGAGGACTCGCTCGACACAACGAGGCGCAGGTGCAGCTCGCAGCTGACCGTGGTGTTCATAAGCGCCAGGGCCTTTCGCTCAGTGTGCGCTCGGGGATTCGCACGTCGGCGAAATCGACATGCCACCTACGGTGCCGTTGTAAACCCCTCTGAGGGTTTTGCGTGTCTTTAGGTAGCTCGTACGGCGGGGTCTTTGTTCGGGACGTGCGGCCATTCCGGTGACGGGTTTCCGTCCGGTAGGGTTTGGCCGTATGAATACGGGGAGTAACGAGCCGGGGGTCGCGGCCGCGCCCGACGGTGAGAAGGCCGAAACGACCACGGGCGAGACGGCCGAACAGCCGCTTGGATCACGCGCTCCTGCGTTCGTCCAGGCTCGCAAGACGCTGCACCTCAGCTGGCAGGTGGGCGTGTTCATCGTGGGGCTCGCGGTGGTTGCCGCGGGCATCGTCATGCTTCCGCTGCCCGGCCCCGGCTGGCTGGTGATCTTCGGTGGCATGGCGATCTGGGCGACCGAGTTCGTCTGGGCCCAGCTGGTGCTTCGCTGGACGAAGCGGAAGGTCACCGAGGCTGCGCAGCGTGCCCTCGATCCCAAGGTGCGCCGCCGGAACATCATCCTGACGACCATCGGTCTGGTGATCGTCGCCGCGCTGGTCGCGGTCTACGTATGGAAGTTCGGCCTCGAGATGCCATGGAAGATCAAGGAGTGACCCACGGGTGACTCCGGGGCGGTCGGGGGCACCCCCTGACATGCGGTAATGTTCTCCGTGCGCCCGGGGCGATTAGCTCAGTGGGAGAGCGCTTCGTTCACACCGAAGAGGTCACTGGTTCGAACCCAGTATCGCCCACCCCGGAACTGCGGCCCGGAGGCTTAAAG
>NZ_JBHYIG010000366.1:0-8616 GCF_042740015.1 Streptomyces sp. NPDC059037 | reverse complement strand
CGCCCTCACCGCGTTTCCGCACGCGCCCTCACCGCGTTTCCGCACGCGCCCTCACCGCGTTTCCGCACGCGCCCTCGCCGCGTTTCGGCACAAGCGCCGTCGCGTTCCCGCCCGCGCCCCCGTCGCGAATCCGCATCCGCCCCGGTCGCGTGTCGATCGCGTTTCGCCGTGCCCCACCGATTTGCCAAGGCTTAACTCCCACCCCTTGACGACCTCTTGATGGCGTTCCCACTATGTCTCTCATAGCGCAACCCGTCGTGCAGTGCGCAACAGCAGAGGAGCCTGGCCGTGCCACACGAGGTCCGTGCCGTCGTCGCCGTGAAGAAGGGCGCACCCGTCGAGGTGCAGACGATCGTCGTGCCAGATCCCGGAAAGGGAGAGGTACTCGTCTCCGTGCAGGCCTGCGGGGTCTGCCACACGGATCTGCACTACCGGGAGGGCGCGATCAACGACGACTTCCCGTTCCTGCTCGGCCATGAGGCGGCCGGCACCATCGAGGCGGTCGGCGACGACGTCACCGATCTCCGCCCCGGCGACTACGTGGTCATCGCCTGGCGCGCCCCCTGCGGAGCCTGCCGCTCCTGTCTGCGCGGCCGCCCCTGGTACTGCTTCGACTCGCGCAACGCCGCCCAGCCGATGACCCTCCTGGACGGCACCCCCCTCAGCCCCGCCCTCGGCATCGGCGCCTTCGCCGAGAAAACCCTGGTCGCCGCCGGGCAGGCGGTGAAGGTCGACCCGGCGGCCCGCCCCGAGGCCGCCGGGCTCATCGGCTGCGGCGTGATGGCCGGGTACGGAGCCGCCGTGAACACCGGCCGGGTCGGCCGCGGCGACACCGTGGCCGTCATCGGCTGCGGCGGGGTCGGCAACGCCGCGATCGCCGGCGCCTCGCTGGCCGGGGCGCGCCGCGTCATCGCCGTGGACATCGACGAGGGCAAGCTCGACGGCGCGACCCGGTTCGGCGCCACGCACACCGTCAACTCCCGCGGCACGGACCCGGTCGACGCGGTGCGCGAGCTGACCGGCGGCTTCGGCGTCGACGTCGCGATCGACGCGGTCGGCCGCCCGGAGACGTACAAACAGGCCTTCTACATGCGCGATCACGCGGGCGTCCTTGTCCAGGTCGGCGTGCCCGACCCGGAGATGACGATCGACCTGCCGCTGATCGACCTGTTCTCGCGCGGCGGCGCCCTCAAGTCCTCCTGGTACGGCGACTGTCTGCCGAGCCGTGACTTCCCGATCCTCATCGACCAGTACCTCAGCCGCAGGCTCGACCTGGGCGGATTCGTCTCCGAGACCATCGCGCTCGACCAGGTCGAGGAGGCGTTCGGCAGGATGCGGCGAGGCGAGGTCCTGCGCTCGGTGGTGGTCCTGTGACCACGCAGACCACAGCTCCCCGCGTCGTCGTCATCGGCGCCGGCATCGTCGGCTGCTCCCTGGCCGACGAGCTGACCGCCCGCGGCTGGACCGACGTCACCGTCCTCGAACAGGGGCCGCTGCCCGCCCCCGGCGGCTCCACGTCGCACGCCCCCGGGCTCGTCTTCCAGACGGGGCCGTCCAAGACGCTGACCGCCTTCGCGACGTACACGGTCCAGAAGTTCGGGTCCCTCGAAGTGGACGGTCTCTCCTGCTTCAACCCGGTCGGCGGCCTCGAACTCGCCACCACCGACGAACGCTGGGCCGACCTGCACCGCAAGGCCGGATACGCCGCGTCCTGGGGGATCCGAGCGGAACTGGTCTCGTCCGCGCGGTGCAAGGAGATGTGGCCGCTCATCGACGAGAGCCGGGTCATCGGCGGTCTGCACACCCCCGACGACGGGCTCGCCCGCGCCGTGCTCGCCTGCCGCGCGCAGATCGAGCGGGCACGCGCGCGTGGAGCCCGTTTTCTCGACCGGCACACCGTGACGGGCATCGAGCGGGAGGACGGCCCCAACGGCCCCACAGGTGGCCGCGTCACCGCCGTCGTCACCGACCGGGGCACCTTCCCCGCCGACCACGTGGTGTCGGCCGCCGGCTTCTGGGGCCCGGTGATCGGGCGGATGGCCGGGGTCGACATACCGCTGCTCCCCCTCGCGCACCAGTACGCGAAGACGGAGCCGCTGCCCGGGCTCGCGGGCGTCAACGACCCGCGCACGGAGGCGTCGAGGCCGATCCTGCGCTTCCAGGACCGCGATCTGTACTTCCGCGAGCACACCGACCGCATCGGCATCGGCTCCTATGCCCACCGGCCACTGCCCGTCGACGCGTTCACCGTCCCGGCGTACGACGACGCCGAGGAGATGCCGTCCTCGTACCCCTTCACCGAAGAGGATTTCGCGCCGAGCTGGGAGGACTGCCGCCGGCTGCTGCCGGCACTGCGCGACACCGAGGTCGCCGAGGGCTTCAACGGCGTCTTCTCTTTCACCCCGGACGGCATGCCGGTGCTCGGCGAGTCCCGTGCGCTGCGCGGTTTCTGGCTGGCCGAGGCGGTGTGGGTGACGCACTCCGCGGGGGTCGCGAAGGCCGTCGCGGAGTGGATGGTCGACGGGCGGCCCTCCATCGACGTACACGACTGTGATCTCACGCGCTTCGAGGACGCCCAGCGCTCTCCCGCCTACATCGCCGACCGGGGCGCACAGCAGTTCGTCGAGGTCTACGACGTGCTGCATCCGCTGCAGCCGATGGAGCAGCCCCGGCCGCTGCGGGTCAGTCCCTTCTACGCCCGCCAGCAGGAGCTCGGCGCGGTCTTCCTGGAGGGCGGCGGCTGGGAGCGTCCGCACTGGTACGAGGCGAACGCCCCGCTCGCCGCGGGCGTCGAGGTGCCCGAGCGCGACGCCTGGTCGGCCCGCCACTGGTCGCCGATCGCGGCCGCCGAAGCGAAGGCGACCCGCGAGAAGGTCGCCCTCTACGACATGACGCCGCTGCGCCGCCTTGAGGTGTCCGGCCCCGGCGCGCTCGACTTCCTGCAGCGTATGACCTCCAACAACCTGGCCAAGAAGCCCGGTTCGGTGACGTACACGCTGCTCCTGGACGAGGCGGGCGGCATCCGGTCCGACCTCACCGTGGCCCGCCTCGCGCCCGACCGCTTCCAGGTGGGCGCCAACTCCCCCGCCGACCTGGACTGGCTCCTGCGCCACGCCCCGGACGGCGTCCACCTGCGGGACATCACGTCCGGCACCTGCTGCATCGGAGTGTGGGGGCCGCTCGCCCGCGAGCTCGTCCAGCCGCTCACCCACGACGACTTCTCCCACGAGGGGTTCGGCTACTTCAAGGCCAAGGAGACCTACATCGGGCATGTGCCGGTGACGGCGATGCGCCTGTCGTACGTCGGCGAGCTGGGCTGGGAGCTGTACACGGGCGCCGACACCGGGCTCCGGCTCTGGGACACGCTCTGGGAGGCGGGGCAGCGGCACGGTGTGATCGCCGCGGGACGGTCCGCGTTCAACAGCCTGCGCCTGGAGAAGGGTTACCGCGCCTGGGGCCACGACATGACCACCGAGCACGATCCGTACGAGGCGGGCGTCGGCTTCGCCGTCCGGATGAACAAGGGCGATTTCATGGGGCGTTCGGCCCTGGAGGCAAAGGGGACGCCGGAGCGCAGGCTCACCGCGCTGCTGCTCGACGACCCGGCCGCCGTCGTCCTCGGCAAGGAGCCCGTGTCCATCGACGGGGCCGGGGTCCCCGCCGGGTATGTCACCAGCGCCTCGTACGGCTACACGCTGGGCCGTTGCGTCGCGTACGCCTGGCTGCCGCCGCTGGAGGCGGGCACCGGCACGCACATCGAGTACTTCGGCGAGAAGGTTCCCGCGACCGTCGCCGAGGAGCCGCTGTTCGACCCGAAGATGACCCGCATCCGCCGCTGATCGCCTGTCCGCCGTTGGAGGAGTACGCCACCGTGACGACGACCCCCATCTCCGACAGCCTCGTCTCGACGCTGCCGGGCCACTTCTACACGGATCCGGAGATCTTCCGGCAGGAGCAGGAACGCGTCTTCGAGTCCCTCTGGTTCTGCGCGGTGCGCTCCGCCGACCTCAACAAGCCCGGCGCCTTCCGCACCGTCCAGATCGGCCGCGAGAGCATCCTGGTCACCAGGTCCCGCTCCGGAGAGCTGCGGGCCTTCCTGAACATCTGCCGGCACCGCGGCGCGCGGCTCTGCACCCAGGAGTCGGGCGAGGTGCGCCGCAACCTGCAATGCCCGTACCACGCATGGACGTACGACCTCGACGGCAAGCTGATCGCCGCGCCCAACCTGGTGAAGATGCCCGACGTCGACCGCACCGCGTACGGCCTGGTCAAGGTCGCCCTGCGGGAGTGGCTCGGCTACGTCTGGGTGTGCCTGGCCGATGAACCACCGTCCTTCGATGAGACCGTCGTCGGGGCGGCGGTGGAGCGGCTCGGCGACGCGGCGTCCATCGAGCGCTACGGGACCGAGGGGCTCGCCCTCGGCAAGCGCGTCACGTACGACGTGCGCGCCAACTGGAAGCTCATCGTCGAGAACTTCATGGAGTGCTATCACTGCGCGACCATCCACCCCGAACTGACCGAGGTCCTGCCGGAGTTCGCCGACGGGTTCGCCGCCCAGTACTACGTGGGGCACGGCGCATCGTTCGGCGACGAGGTCAGCGGATTCACCGTCGACGGCAGCGCGGGCTTCGGCCGGCTGCCCTCGGTCGCCGACGACCAGGACCGCCGCTACTACGCGATCACCATCAAGCCGACCGTCTTCGTCAACCTCGTCCCCGACCATGTGATCCTGCACCGGATGTTCCCCCTCGCCGAGGACCGCACGGTCGTCGAGTGCGACTGGCTTTACGCACCCGACGTCGTCGCCTCCGGCGCCGATCTCGGCAAGTCCGTCGAGCTCTTCCACCGGGTCAACGAACAGGACTTCGCGGCCTGCGAGCGCACCCAGCCCGCGATGGCGTCACGCGCCTATCGCGGGGGCGGGGTGCTGGTGCCGACCGAGCATCACATCGGGATCTTCCACCAGTGGCTGACCCAACGGCTGGCCTGAGACGACTTGGCCTAGGAAGCCGTAACCGGCCTCTTGTACATCCGCGTCGCCGTGATCTCCCCGTGCACCGTCTCCTCGGCCGGGTCCTGCTGCGGCAGGCCCGGCCGCAGGTGCTCCTCGACGCTGATGTACTTCAGGCCCGCCCGCAGGTCCGCGTCGTTGCGCAAGCGGATGACCAGCGGGAACTCGGCGAGCGCGGTCGTGTCGAACAGGCCCGTGGTGTAGAGCAGCTGCACACCGAGCGCGTCCGACACGGCCCTCTGGAGCTCCAGGAGATACGTCGCGTTGGCGCGGCCGATGGGGTTGTCGAGGAACAGCGTGCCGGCGTGCCGGTGCTTGTCGCGACCGCGGTCGTTGCTGCGCAGCGCGGCCATCGTGCAGTACAGGGCGATGGCCGCGGTGAGCAGCTGACCACCGGAGAACACGTCGCCCATCTGCCCGACGGGCACGCGCTCGGCACGGAGCACCGCGTCCGGCTTGAGGATCTCCACGGCGATGCCGCGCGGCTCCAGGGCGGCCTGAACTCCCCGAAGGAGCAAGGACATTCCGTCCCGCCGCAGATCCGAGTTCTTCTTCACAGCCGCCCGCGTGGCCTCGTCGATGACCTCGCCGAGGCGCTCGGTCAGCGTCGCCTGGTCGGGCTCTTCGAAACGGACCCGCAGGAACTCCTGGCCCGACCACTCCCCCAGGCCCTCGGGCAGCTGGGAGAGGCGCTGCGCGGAACGGAGCGTCGCGAGCGAGGACTCGACCAAGCCGCGCAGCCGGTCGACGATGCTGTCGCGGTTGCGCTCCAGCTGCTCCAACTCGTCGGTGAGGACGCGCAGCCGGGGCGCGAAGGCGTCCGCCCACTTCTTGGCGTGCTCCGGCAGCGCGGAGGCGGGCAGCTCGCGGATCTGCTGGCGGGCGGGGGTGCGTACCTGCTCGTAGCGGGTGGAGTTCGCATGGCGTACGAGGATGTCGCCGGCCTCGCGGACCGCGGCCTCGGCGGCGGAGAGGTCGGCGGCGCAGCCGCGCAGCGAGCGGCGGGTCTCGGCCGCCGACTGGCGGGCCTCTTCGAGGGAGCCGGGGAACGGCTCGGGCTCTTCGGTCCCCTCCTCGTCCTGGTGCTCGCGCAGCAGGTCGCGCAGGAGGGCTGCCGTCTCGTCGAAGCCGCCTGCGGCGTCCTCGGTGGCGCGGTGGGAGTGCAGCAGGGCGGCGTGCGCGTCCTTGGCCTGGGTCAGCGCATCGGTGTGGGCGGCCAGTTCGCCGGTGGCGGTGCGCAGGAGCGTCTGCGCCTGCTCGGCGTCGGCGGGCACGAGGTCTTCGGGGAGCTCGGTGTGCGCGTCGCCGTCCTCGGGGGCGAGCCGCTCGGCCTCGCCGCGGAGCCTGCCGAGCTGCTCGCTCGCGGTGGACGCGCGGGTCTCGATGAGCTGGACCTGGGCTTCCGCGCGGGCGGAAGCGGCCTGCCGGGACGGTCCGTCGGAGCCGTCCGTGCCTTCGAGGAGCAGGGCGGCGCGGGTGCGGACCTTGTTGCTGAGCCGGTCGAGTTCGGCGAGGGCGCCGCTCTCGTCGCTCTCCGCGCGGGCCTGCTCGGCGCGCAGGTCGGCGCCGACGCCGACCTTTTCGTAGAGCTGGGACGCGGCGCGGTAGGCCTCGCGCAGGGCGGGCAGCGAGGCCTTGGGGGCGTCGGTGCCCTCGGGCACGTCCTCGGGGGCGCCCGCGATCTCGGCGCGTTCGGCGCGCAGGGCGCGGGCGGTGCGGCGGGCGTCGTCGGCGGCGCGCTGGGCGGCGCGGCGGTCCTCGTCGGCGGCGCGGGCGCGGTCCAGGCAGGTCTGGGCGCGGGACTCCGACTCGATGGCGTCGTCGGCGAGTTCGCGCAGCTTGGTCTGCCAGCCAGCCCGCTCGCGGAGCCGGAAGGCGAGCCCCGCGAGGGCGTCGGCGACGCGGCGGGCGCGCTGGGCGGCCTCCTGCCGCTCGTCACGCACGCGTGCCGCTTCGGCGGACGCCTCGTCGGCCTCGGCGCGGATGCTCCGGGCCTCGGCGAGCTCCGCCTCGGCCTCCTCGGCGAAGGCGCGGGCGCCGCGTGCGGCGGCGGCCAGCTCGTCGAGCCGTCCCGCCGGGCAGCCGGTGCGCCAGGAGGCGAGCCGCGCGGCGAGCTCACGGTCCTTGGCGAGGCGGACGGCGAGCGCCCTGATCTCCTCGTCGCGCCGCGCGGCCCGTGCGCGCAGCGTCTGCCGCTCCTCGTCGGCGGCGTGCTCGTCGTGCATGGCGGGGTTCGGCGGTACGAGGAAGACTCCCGCATCGCCTGCTTCATCGGCCGGCGTGGGGGCCAGGAGGGCCGCGGCGGTGCCGACGGCGACCGCGGAGCGGGGCAGCAGTGCGGCGCCGTCGAGGGCTTCGCGGGCGCGTGCGTGGGTGGCCGGGTCGGTGATGACGACGCCGTCGACCAGCTCGGGCCGGGCGGCGAGCACGCGCGCGTGGTCGACCGGGTCGACGGCCTGGGCCAGATAGCGCCAGCCGGGCAGCGCGGGGATGCCGTGCTCGCCGAGGAACTCGACGGTGGCCAGGACGTCGGGGCCCGGCGGCAGCAGCCCGCCGTCACCGAGGGCGCCCAGGATGCGGGAGTCGTCGGCGGCGGCCGTCCGCAGCTCGAAGAGCTGCCGCTCGGCGGAGCCGACGCCGTCCTCGAGGAGTGTGCGCAGGTCGTCGGCGCTGCGGTCCAGCTCCGCTACGGAGAGGCACCCTTCGGCCTGACGGGCGCCGTGGCCCGCGTCTTCCGCGCCTGGGGCCCCGTCGGCGGACGCCTCCTGGGTGTCCGTGCCGTGCCGGGGCTGCGGCACTCCTCCTGAGGATGCGCCGCCCGGCAGCCCGAGCAGCTCGGCGAGGCGCTCGTCGGCGGCGATCGAATCGGCGGCCCCGCGCTCGGCGTCGTACGCGTGCTCCGCGGCGTCCGCGGCGTCCGACGCGCGGGCCGCGGTGAGTTCGGCACGGGCCTCGGCGGCGCCCGCCTCCTTGGCGTGCTCGGCGGAGCGCAGCGCGGCCTCGCGGGTGGTCTCCCAGGCGGCGACCGCGGTCTTCTCGGCGTCGCTGGCGGCCAGTGCCGCGCGCGCCGGGTCGGCGTCCGGGGCGGTGTCGTCGAGCCAGCCCGCGCGGACGGCCTCGGCGGTCTCCTGCTCGACCTCGGCCAGGCGCTGGCGCAGGTGGCCGGCCTCGCTGCGGGCGCGCTGGGCCTCGGTGGCGGCGGCGGTGGCGTCGCGGTGGGCGGCCTCGCCGGTCTCCTGGAGTGCGGCCGAGCGCTCCTCCTCCTCGTTGGCGAGCGACTCGGCGCCCTCGGCCGCGGTGTGCAGGACCCGTACGAGGTCGGCCGCCGCCTTGGCGCGGGCGGCGAGCGCGGGCGCGGCGTCCCGCTCGGCCTCCAGGATCGCGGCGGCCACGCGCGCGGAGCGGTCGGCGGCCGCGCGGTGGCGAAGCACGGCCTCGGCGGCCTGCCAGGCGGAGTGCAGCTGACGCGCGTCGGCCAGCTCACGGCGCTGGGCGGCGGCTGCCTTCTCGGCGACGGTGAGCGCCAGCGAGGCGTGCCGGAAGGCGAGTTCGGCGGAGATCAGCGCCGACCTGCCGCGTGCCTGCTCGGCCCTCGTGACGCTGTG
>NZ_JBHYIG010000365.1:6378-8637 GCF_042740015.1 Streptomyces sp. NPDC059037 | reverse complement strand
GGGCCCCCGCGGCCCCGCGGGCGGGGCGCGGGGCCCCCCGCGGGGGGGGGGTGACTTCCGGGCGGCGCGCCCGGGGGCCGGCACCGCCCCCCCCCGGCGCCGGGTCGGCCCTTCTCCTGCTTCCGCTCGACGGAGCCGGTCAGTCCGTGCCGGACTCCATCGCGGCGCGGTCCAGCATCGCGTCGTCCTCGGAGACCTCGCCGCGGGAGGCGATGGCCTCGGCGCCGCCCTCCGGCATGCTGCCGATCAGGCCGGTCGCGGCCGCCTGCGCGGCACCGATGGCGGGGCTGCCGGTGCCGATCAGGCCGAGGCCCGCGTACTGCTCCAGCTTGGCGCGCGAGTCGGCGATGTCGAGGTTGCGCATGGTGAGCTGGCCGATCCGGTCCACCGGGCCGAACGCGGAGTCCTCGGTGCGCTCCATGGACAGCTTGTCCGGGTGGTAGCTGAACGCCGGGCCCGTGGTGTCGAGGATCGAGTAGTCCTCGCCGCGCCGCAGCCGCAGCGTGACCTCGCCGGTGACGGCCGTGCCGACCCAGCGCTGGATCGACTCGCGCACCATGAGCGCCTGCGGGTCGAGCCAGCGGCCCTCGTACATGAGACGGCCCAGGCGCCGGCCCTCGTTGTGGTACTGGGCGAGGGTGTCCTCGTTGTGGATCGCGTTGACCAGGCGCTCGTACGCGGCGTGCAGCAGGGCCATGCCGGGCGCCTCGTAGATGCCGCGGCTCTTGGCCTCGATGATCCGGTTCTCGATCTGGTCCGACATGCCCATGCCGTGGCGGCCGCCGATGGCGTTGGCCTCCATCACCAGGTCGACGGCGGAGGCGAACTCCTTGCCGTTGATCGTCACCGGGCGGCCCTGGTCGAAGCCGATGGTCACGTCCTCGGTGGCGATCTCGACCGACGGGTCCCAGAACTTCACGCCCATGATCGGCTCGACGGTCTCGACACCCGTGTTGAGGTGCTCGAGGATCTTGGCCTCGTGGGTGGCGCCCCAGATGTTGGCGTCGGTGGAGTACGCCTTCTCCGTGCTGTCGCGGTAGGGCAGGTCGTGCGCGACGAGCCACTCCGACATTTCCTTACGGCCGCCGAGCTCGGTCACGAAGTCCGCGTCGAGCCAGGGCTTGTAGATCCGCAGGTGCGGGTTGGCGAGCAGGCCGTAGCGGTAGAACCGCTCGATGTCGTTGCCCTTGAAGGTCGAGCCGTCGCCCCAGATCTGGACGTTGTCCTCGAGCATCGCCCGGACCAGCAGGGTGCCGGTGACGGCACGGCCGAGCGGCGTGGTGTTGAAGTAGGCACGCCCGCCCGAGCGGATGTGGAACGCGCCGCAGGTGAGCGCGGCAAGGCCCTCCTCGACCAGCGCCGCACGGCAGTCGACCAGGCGCGCGATCTCGGCGCCGTAGCTCTTCGCCCGGCCGGGCACCGAGGCGATGTCGGGCTCGTCGTACTGGCCGATGTCGGCGGTGTAGGTGCACGGGACGGCGCCCTTGTCGCGCATCCAGGCGACCGCGACCGAGGTGTCGAGGCCGCCCGAGAAGGCGATGCCGACGCGCTCGCCGGCGGGAAGGGAGGTGAGGACCTTAGACATAGGAAGAGTATGCATCATCGCGCATGGTCATGCAAAGCGATGTCTTGGAGCTGCTTCAGGGCGCCATGTGCGGGCACCGCACCCCACTGGGCGGGAAGGCGGTCTCCGTCTCGTCCTCTATGGCGGCGAAGAAGCGCCGCCCCTGGGACGACTGCCGTGAGGTGGACCAGGAGTAGTCCGCGCAGCCGGCCAGGGCCGTGTGCAGGGCGTGGCGGCCCAGGCCCTGGCCCTGCCAGTGGGTGGCGACGGCGATGTTGCCGATGTAGCCGAGCCGGCACGGATGGCAGATCTGGTAGTCGAGGCGGCCCACCGACCGGTCGGCGAGGTCCACCATGGCGACGGCCCTGGGGCCCGCGGGCAGTGTCTCCACGACGCGCTCGAAGCGGGCGGCGGCTTCCCTGGCCGGGCGGCTCACGCGGTTCTCGCGCTTCTCACGTGACGTCTCATAGAGCACGGCATGTCACTCAAGATGCCTCCCGCAGACAACCCTGTCGCAGAACATTGCCCGCACCCTAGCCACCCTTCTACAGCCGCGTACAACCTGCCGGCCGCAGCCCCGCGTTTGTCGGGCCGCCCGGTGCCGAGGGGGGGGGCCCGGGGCGCCCGGCCGGGCGGGGGCCGTAACCGTCGGCCGGAGCCACGAGGGGGGCGGCTCGGAGGTGTGGCAGGAGAAG
>NZ_JBHYIG010000365.1:0-6368 GCF_042740015.1 Streptomyces sp. NPDC059037 | reverse complement strand
ACCTCTCTCGCGCGCCCGCCGGCGGGCCGGGGGGGGGGGGGGGGGGCGGGGGGGGGGGGGGGGGGGGCCCCCCCCCCCCCCCCCCCCCGGCGGTCAGGCGGCGTAACCCTTCGGCGGGATCAAGGTGGCGAGCTGATCGAAGGAGAGCCAGTAGATCTGGTTGCCGCCGAAGGAGGCGGGGTCGGCGATGAGGACGGTGCGGTTCGCGTCGTCGTAGCCGATGACCGTGAAGTAGTGGTAGATCGTCTGGTCCGGCGGGTAGCCGGGCGGCTGGTTGCCGGGCGGGGCGACGATGTTGGCCACCAGCGGGTAGTTGTTGTCGATGTCCAGGACGATGTCGTTCCACAGCAGGTCCTTCTGGGCCTGCGTGGGCGGGTCGTCCGGCATCTCCTTGGTCTCGTACCAGCCGGTGCCGAGGTTGGCGTTGAGCACGCCCGTCACCTGGCTGATGTGGTCGGTGCCGGCCTCGGTGGTGCCGAGCTGCGCGGCAAGGTCGCCCTGGCTCGGCGGGGCGACGCGTGCGGAGAGCGCTATGCGGGTGGCGGCGGGGCCGCACCAGTAGCCGGTCTCCTGGACCTGGTAGTCGATCGGGAGAGTGTGCGCGCTCGCGGTGTCGACGCCGCCGACGCTCAGGCGGGTGCCGGGCTCGTTGCGTCCGCTGACGACCGCGGTCCCGGCCTTCGAGCCGTGCTGGAGCACCGACACGGCGTTGGGGTGTGCGGGTTCCGCGTGCGCCGCGGCGGGGGTGACGAGGGCTCCGACCGCGGCAACGGCGATCGCCGAGGCGACAAGTCTCTTGCGCATACGGGCTCCTGGGGTGAGGGGTGGAGGGACTGACGCCCGCGGGTCACGGGATCGGCGGGACCGACGGGCCTTCCTGGGCGAGCAGGTCGCGGGCGAACTGCTCCCACTGCGCATAGCGGTCGGGGAAGGCCGAGACCTGGACGGCCTGGCAGACGTCGCCGGGCGGCATCGTCTGCCAGCCGTCGATCTGGATCAGTCCCGGATTGCTGCCGAAGGGCGCCACTCCGTAGAAGGACTTGGACGAGGTGGGTACGTCGGTGATCTGCTCGGGAGTGCCCCAGCCGGTGCTGGGGCGCTGCTGGAAGATGCCCAGGGAGTCGTGGTCCACCGGCGTGAGGTAGTTGACGAACTTCGACTCCTGCATCGCGGTCATCAGCGCGATGACCTGGCCCTGTTCGGGGATTCCGGCGCCCTTGCCGACACCGATGACGGTGCGCGCGTTGGCGAGTTCCTCCGGGCCGAGGTCGGCCGCGGTCCGGAAGGTCCGCAGCAGTTCGGCATCGGATGCGCGGTGCAGGGCTCTGGCGGTCGCGCCGTCGACCACACCGGTACGGGGCAGCCCGTGCCGCTCCTGGAACGACTTCAGGCCGTGCCCGGAGGATTCCGCCGCGGCCGCGCGGGGCACGGCGGCCTGGGCTGGGCCGGGCAGGACGGACAGGGTGCCGGCGAGGGCGAGGCCGAGTGAGGCGGCCGCGGCCGCGGTTCGGGTGAGGGTGGGCGTGTGGATGCGGGTTCGGGTGCAGGTTCGGGCGCGGGTGCGGGTGCGGGTGCGGGTGCGGGGAGTACGCATCGCCACTCCTTCATCGGATCGTCGATGCGTCCCCCGCCCGTGCGCGGGCACCCTCGCGGCCCGCGCCGCCCCGGCGGCGCGGCAACACGCCGCGCAGGGCGCTCTGTCGGGACATCACGCGGTGGGGGACGCGTGTGCAGCAACCCGGCAAGGGTCCTGGCATGCTCACGCCATCCGCAAGGAGTGAAAGCTGAGGCTTACGACCCGCCGCGCTCGCAACTGCGCACCAGCGCGCGCCCTTCCGCGGTCGCGACGTGGAACGACCGTCCGGCCCTGCGCACCGTGGTCACCAGACCCGCCCCGCGCAGCACCTTCATGTGCTGGCTGATGGCGGGGTGGGTGACCGCCAGGAGGCGGGCGAGCTCGACCGTGGAGGAGCCGGTGCGGACCGCTTTGAGTACGGCGGCTCGGGTGTGCCCGATCAGCGCTCCCAGAGCGTCGTCCTCCCTGCGGTCGGGTCGCGCGGGGCGGGTCCAGTCCATCGCGTGGTCGATGGGGTACACGAGGACGGGCGGCAGTTCGCCGTCGGCGAGCGTGACGGGCGTGGGCCAGCAGAAGAACGAGGGCTGGAGGGTGAGACCGCGGCCGTCCAGGCGCAGCTGATGGTCCACGGGGTAGTCGACCTCCAACACCGGTGGTTTCCAGCGGAGTTGGGGGCCGAGACCGGCGAGCAGGCCGTCGGTGCCGCCGTCGAGGAGACTGTGCAGACGCAAGATGCGGTCGGCGTCGATATGGGCATGGATGCGCGGCCAGAAGGGCGCGAGCGCCTCCAGGTGGTACGTGTGGAGGGCCTCCCCCAGTCTCCGCAGGGCCTCGCCGTCTCCTCCGGCCAACGACTCCGTCCAGCCCGGGAGTCGACGCGATGCGGCCACCCGCGTCAGATCGGTGCGCAGCCGCGGCCGGGGTGTGCGCACCAAGGTGTCGACCGCCGCCTGGAGGGTGGCGCAGTCGCCGTGGGTGGGGGTGAGGAAGTCCGGCGAGTTGCCGTACGGCGGCAGCAGGGGCGGCAGCAGCCGGCAGCTGCCCGAGAGACGCGGCCCCGCCCACCGGCGCCATGCGCCGAACACCCGTGATCCATCACGTCGTTGGAGGGTTTGTACGCTGTTGCTGATCTCCCAGAGGTAGTCGGGCCCCGAGGCGACCCGCACCCGCGCAAGGTCCTCGGTGGTGAAGTACACCCGCAGCATGCCCGCCCCTCCCCCCTGCACCCGTACCCGCTGCCGCCCGGCTACTTCGGCGCGTCGAAACTCCACACGGCGCCGAGCCCCGGGCCGACGACGAGGGCCGACCGGCCGATCCGCTCCTCGTGCCGGTACGCCACGGGCCCGTTGAGCGCGAACGTGACCTGCCGCAGGCCCGCTTGGTCGCGCGGCGCGGCGTCGAGCCGGACGGTGACGCCGCCCCGCGTCGCGACGGCGCCGTCGCCCACCTCTCGGACGGCGAACCCGCCGGCGCGCAGCAGCGGCACCGTGTTGGCCACGTCGCGTGCGGATGCGGCGAGGCGGACCGAGGTGACGTCGCGCATCTCGTGGTCGCGGTAGTCGTCGGGCAGATAGCGCTCGCGGCCCACGTCACCCGGGTAGTCGGGCGGTTCGGTCTTGCTGCGCGGGTCGGCGAAGTACTCCGGCCGGTACTCCATCCCCCAGGCACCGAAGGAGTCGTAACGGTCCGTGGTGAGCACGGCGTCGTACCACGGCACCGGGACGCCGTCGCCGAAGTCACGGGTCTGCTGGAACTCGACCGGCTCGGTCACCCCCAGGTCCCGCAGCCGCTCGATGACCTTCGCCCCGTCACCCGCCCGCTCGGTCGATACGCCCATCCCCGCGGAACCGAAGGCGCCGTCCTGGCCCGGCAGATCACCGACGCCGAACAGTTCGAGGTAGGTCTCGCGGCCCATCAGATAGCGCCCGGTCCAGGTCTGTCCGTCGGAGCCGGTGGTGGTGCGGACCTGGAAGTCGGCGAACTCCCGCAGATAGGCGGAGTGTTCGATGGCGTCCGCGGTCTCCCGGTCGAGCACTCCGTAGGCGTGATTGAAGAAGAGCAACTGCCGCCCCTGGGACGGCCTGCCCTCCTCGGCCCGCGCCGTGCTCGTGCCGACCCCGACGGTCCCGACGAGGGCGGCGGCGACGGCCACGGCGAGGACCATGACGGTCCGCAGCATGCGGTGAAGGAGCATGCGCTGGAGGGGCGTGCGCTGAAGGGGCATGCGGGCGATCGTAGGGCGGACGCGGTCCCGGTCGCCGTCGATTCGAAAGAGGCGTCGCAAAACTGACGCCTGCCGGTCACCTTGCCCCAGTGGAGGGCCTCGGGAGCGGCCCGCGCGGGCAGTTACCGTTGCCCATCATGCGATTGAGCACAGATCGACTTCGAACCCTTGGAGAGCCCGTGACCGCCACCGCCCCTGCCCCGCTGACCGGCCCCGTCGTCATCGTCGGCGCGGGCATCACGGGAGCCACCGCCGCGCTCACACTGCGCGCCGAAGGGTACGCGGGCGAGCTCACTCTGGTCGGCGACGAACCCGAACTCCCCTACCGCAGACCGCCGTTGTCCAAGGAGGTCCTCTCCGGGGCGCTGCCGCCCGCCCGTACGCTGCTGCGTCCCGCGGACAGCTGGGCGGAGCAGCGCGTCGACGTGCGCACCGGCACCGCGGTCACCGAGGTGGGCGTGGCCGAGCGGACCGTGCTCCTCGCCGACGGAACGGTCCTCCCCTACGAGCGGCTGCTGCTCGCCACGGGCGGCCGCCCCCGCCGCCTTCCGGGAACCGACGGCCTGCCCGGCGTCCACCGACTGCGCAGCCTCGCCGACGCCGACGCGCTGCGCGGCACGCTGTCCGCGGGCGGCAGGGTGCTGGTGGTCGGGGCCGGTCTCATCGGTCTCGAGGTCGCGGCCACCGCCCGCGGGCTCGGCTGTGACGTGACGGTCGTCGAGTCAGAGCCGCAGCCGCTCGGCCGCGTGCTGCCCGGTGCGGTCGCCGATGCGGTCGCCCGCCTGCACCGGTCCGAGGGCGTGGAGATCCGCACCGGCGTGCGGCTCGAGCGCTTCGAGCGGCGGGACGGGCGTGTCGTCGCCACCGACGACGCGGGCGGCACGCTGACGGCGGACACGGTCGTCGTCGCCGTCGGCATGGTCCCCGAGACGGCGCTTGCCGAGCGCGCGGGACTGAAGGTCGACGACGGCATCGTCGTCGACGCCCACGGCCGGACATCGGCGCCCGATGTCCACGCGGCCGGGGACGTGGCCCGCGGCCCGTACGGGCCGGAGGGTCAACTGTGCCGGTTCGAGCACTGGTTCCATGCCCAGGAGCAGGGCGCCGCGGTCGCCCGCAGCCTGCTCGGCTCGCCCGATCCGTACGCGCCGAAGCCGTGGTTCTGGACCCAGCAGTACGGCAACAACCTCCAGGTCGCGGGGGCGCCGCAGGACGCCGACACGCTGGAGGTCGACGGGGACCCCACGGCACCCGGACGTCTCGACTTCGCGGTGCGGGCGTACCGCGACGGGGGCCGGCTCGTCGGCGTGGTGTGCGCGAACCGGCCCAAGGTGTTCCACGGGCTGCGCGCGGAGCTGGACGCGGCCCGGTGAACCGTCGGGTCCCCGGCTTCGCCGCTAGGGGCGTGCGAGGGCCGAGGCCAGCTCGTCCAGGTGCCGGGAGACCGGACCGCAGCTGATCAATCCGCTGCCGGCGCCCGCCAGTTCGGCGGACGCCGGCTCCAGCCGCGTACGGGCGCGGCGCATCACCGCGTGGTCGCCCACGAGGACGGCGGCCCGTGCCACGACGCACCAGAGCGCCTCGAACAGCAGGTCGCGCGGCGGTGCGGGGATGTCCCGGAGCGCGGCACGGGCGCCCGCATCGTCGCCACGGGACGCGAGCAGGAGGGGACGCACCCAGGGTTCGTAGGGGCCCCAGTCGAGCTCCCGGTCCATCGCGGCGATCCGGTCCATCGCGCCGGTCCGGTCCATCGCGCCGATCCGGGACGTCGCGTCGATTCGGGACGTCTCGTCGTGGCGGACGTAGAGACTCAGCCGGGCCAGCGGCAGAAGACCGTGCCGCAGCCCCGGCATCCCCGCGCCCTCCAGGGTCGCGGCGGCCGCTTCGTACGCTGACTCCGCCGTCGGAAGGGGCGCTGTCAGGGACGTGCGCAGCGCCCGGTACCACGTCGTGAAGACGGCGACGAGGGGCAGTTCGTGCCGCTGGGACAGCCGGTCCGCCGCCTCCGCGTGCCGGTCGGCCCCGGCGAAGTCGGCGAGCGCGGAGCGCGCCTGCAGCCGGATGAGGTGGCCGAGCACCTCGTAGGTCACGAGGTTGTTCTGTTCGGACAGGGACACCAACTCGGCGCCGATCGCATCGCGCCGTGCGGCGAGGCCCGCCCGCTGGAACGTCTGCATGAACACGCCGTTCAACGCGAAGGCAAGCAGGGACGCGTCGCCCAGGTCCCGTGCGATCCGCTCCGACTGCCGTGCGGCCTGAAGGGCGCGCGCGTGGGTGCCCGACGCGCTCTGCTCGCCGGGGAGCGTGCCGCGGGACTCGACGGCGACCGTGGCGAGCAGCCGTCCGCGTACCGCGTCGTGCCGTTCGGCAGGAAGCTGCCGCAAGGTGCGTTCGGCGGCGCCCACCAGCCATGCGGCCTGTTCGGGATCGTCCGACCGCGTCCAGATCGCGGGCACGTCGTAGATGCCGATGACGCGCGCCGTCAGTTCCGGGTCGCCCAGTTGCTCCGCGGCGGCCACGGCCGCGACCCGGTGGCGCCGGGCGGCGCTCACTCCCCCGCCGCCCGTG
>NZ_JBHYIG010000364.1:0-8685 GCF_042740015.1 Streptomyces sp. NPDC059037 | reverse complement strand
TTAACCCCGCCCGGGGGGGGGGGTGCCCGCGGGGGGGGTGTGGGGGGGGGGGGCGCCCGGGGGGGGGGGGGGGGGGGGGGGGGGGGGGGGGGGGGGCCCCCCCCGGGCCCGGGTCCACCCCCGCCCGTCGCCGTCGTGCTGTATCACGTCGGCGGACCCCGGTGGTTCGAAGTGACTTGGACTGCTGCTGACTCTGCTGAGAGTCGGTCGCACAGGCCCGGTGCAAGGGCCTGGTAGTGCACTGGCGAGTGCGGGTTCCGGGTGTGTGGCTTCCATCCACTCCCCCGGTGCCCGCCTCCTGGTGCTCGCGCCGCTGGCTGCGCCGCTCACGCTCGGCCCGTTTACTGCAGACTTCGGACCATCCGCTCCCCCTAGCCGACCAAAAGGCCGGGCCCATGCCGTGCCGAGATCGTCCGCTCCGGTGCTCATCTCGCCCGACCCTCGCCGCACTTGGTCTTGGCAGACCAGATCCGGCTGGGCTGGCAACGGCAACAGCAACGGCAACGGCAACGCTATGCATACGCGGATTGCATTGCTATGAAGCATATGCACCACTCTGAGGATGCAGTCTGTACCTTCTGCCTCACGAGGTGCACGGGCCGCCCTGACGTGCACCTCCCGGCACGAAGCATCCGCGATACTGCACACCGGCCAGGCTTGGGCAGGAGCATCCGAGGAGACGGGCGGGGCAGGAAGGCATTCCGGCTCCCCGGCTTCCCTCCACTCCAGCGGAGCAGTGCACTCCGGCGCCGCGCCGCGCGCGCCCGGCCACCGACCGGCCAAGGCCCGCTGCTGCACGGCGAGTTGGCATCGGCCCCGCTCAGGTCAGCCGCCCGCACCGCAGCGCGCGGAGAAGGCCGGCGCGCTGGGGCGGCCTCGGTGTACGAGGGCCTGGGAGGGTTCATGCCGCCGCGCACAGCGCACTCCCGAGGCAGGCGCCAGACCTGCCGGTGACGAGGTACAGCGCGGCCATGAGGTCGCGCATCCCGGCCAGCGACGACAAGTCGCGGGACATATGCCCTTCCAGGGCCCGCAGGTGGGAGCGGACGGTGCCCTCCGAGAGGCCCAGCATCCGCGCAGTGGGCTCGAGGTGCGCAGCGCAGGCGAGCCAGGCCTGTGCGGTGGCGAGCAGTTCCCGGCGGTCGGCACCGGCGTAGCACAGCAGTTGCTCGGCCCAGGCGTGCAGATGGGGCTTGGCCAGCAGATCCCGCAGTGCGGGCGGCTCACCCGCGTGGGACGCGGCGGAGGACTCGGTCAGAGCGCGGTGGGTGACCAGTTCGAGCGCCAGGCCGACGATGATGCGGTTGTGGACCTGGGTGAGGTCCAGGCCCAGCAGCCCTCCGGCACGCGCCACCCGGCGGGTCACGGTGTTGCGGTGCAGATCCAGGCGCCGGGCAGCGACCGTGTTCGGGTAAGCGAGGGCCGCGGGCAGGGTGTCGCGGAACAAGGGCCACGAGTGGTCGGCTTCCAGCGGGCGCAGTAGGTGCCGTGCCCAGTGCTGGGCGGCTTGTGGCGGCAGGAGGCTGACGAGGTCCGTGTGCTGGGCGGACAGGGCGACGGAGTCGGGCTGGTGGAGGGCGAAGCGGGCGGCCGAGACTGCCTCGTGCAAGGCTTCGCCGAGCAGGGACAGGGAGTAGACGCCGCTGCCGCCGAGCGAGGTAACGGGTCCTTGAGCGCCGACCAGGTGGGCGAGGTCCTGCGCCACGGTTTCATCGCTGTGCCCGGAGCGCAGGGGCTGGATCACCAGGATCCGTCCGGTATCGCGCGGGTCGGCGACGACCAGGGCACGGCCTGCCGTGACGGTCTCGCAACGGCGTACTGCTCCGCTGCGGCCGACGGAGTCGGTCTGGACCACGAAGACGCGGCCGCAGTCCGCGTCGAGGAGGCCCGGTGTCAGGGAAGCCATGACCCGGCGTGCCTTGCCGGGCTCGCCTGCCAGGAGCAGTTCGACCGCGGCGACGCGAGCTGCCTGGGAGGCATCGGCGGCCACACGGTACTCGCGGCAGGCCTGGTCGACGAGGCCGAGGAGTTTGGCTGCGTGCTGAAGGAGCCTCAGGTCGGGCTCGTCGAACCGGACCCGGCGGGCCACCGCCAGGACGGTCTGCGCGCCGCAGGACGAGGCCAGGGAGATGAGCTGGGTGTGCGGGCCGCACGAGCCATCCGGGGTGCTGCCTTCGACGGACTGGCGGATGACCGCCTGAGCCAGGTGCTCGGCAGCCGTGGAGGGCGAAGCCGCCAGGACGTGATCAGGCTCGCTCACCAGGACTTGGGCGTCCAGGGCGCAGGCCAGCCAGTCCGCGACCCTCTGCATGGCCCTCGGGTCGGCGAGCTGTGCGGGCAGCTGCTCGACCAAGGAGGTGAGTTGAGCAGCTCGCTGTTCAGCCGTGGCCAGGCGGTGCTGATGGATGCTGGCGTGCAGGCCCGCCCAGTGCTCGACGGGAGCGGCAGTAGTCAGCAGCGGGACGCCGATCTGGTCGGCGAGGTCACGGAGGGACTGCGGGTAGGGCTGGTGCCCGCTCCGCGCGGCGATGGTGACGACGAGACCGGAACAGCCCTCCGCGGCCATCCGCTGCAGCAGTGCTTCCAGCGCAAGTACTGCGCCACCTCGGACACGGAAGGGCAATGCGCCGCTGACCAGGACGAGAGTGCCCTCGGAGAGGGTACGCGGCGCACCGTTCTCCTGCAGTGTCGCCAGAGTCAACACGGTCACTCCGGTGACCCTCCTCATGCCGTGCTGTGCGGCGCTCCGTAACTCTGCGAAGGCGAGCTCGAGTTCAGGCTTTTCTGTGGCCAACGAGCCAAGGGTCGACATCTGCTGCTCTCCTCGTCGCGGGCCCGCGGCAGCGGGCCGGTCCTGGCGCCGGGGTCCGCTGCCGTTGGTGCCACGGAGTGTCCTTCCATCTGTGCCCGGGGCGGCGAGTGCCCCCGCCGGCCCTCCAATCCCGTTCCGTCTCCATCGCAGCCGTGAATTGCCCGGGCCAGGTCAGGCTGCGTCTCCGGTGAGGATGACGCAGCAAGGAATCTCCGCCCGTTGATGTACGCATGCAGGGAGGGTCAGCACCAGCGCAACTCTCGCTCGGCCAACATCAGCTAGCGGATAGATCTTTATGGAGCACCCCAGCTGTGTCAACATCTGTAAACACATCTGGCGTGGCCAAGACAGCCACCCGTACGATCACGGGCAGACACGCCGGAATATGCGCGGGACAGCCCCGTGACCCCTTCCGGCCAACCGGGCCACTCCATGGAGACCTACAGGTGACAGACGACGCCATCGAGCGGGGCCCAGCGGAGGACGTATTCACGCCATGGCTGGATCGAGGGAATCGGCTGCTGGCTGAGCTCGGTTTGTCCTGGAGCAGCATCCTGGACTTCAAGTCGATCAGTTACACCACGGGAGTCACACCGGCGCGCGTGCACGCCCGGCTCGCCGGCCTGCCTCCGCGGGCTGAGAGGCAGCGCTTTGCCGAGAGGCTGCGGTTTCTGTGCGAGACGCGACGGGATCCGCGCGGCAAGAAGTACTCGCTGCGCAGCATTGCAGCGGGCGTCGACTTCAAGCTCACAGCCAGTGCCGTGAGTCATCTGTTGAACGGCCGAAACGAGCCTGGCCGGGACACGGCGGCCAGGCTCGAGAGATTCTTCAAGGTACCGGTGGGCTGGTGCTCGTTGAGCGAGAGCGAGGCGCTGGTCTTGGCGATTAGCCCGGTGCTGGAGCGGATGGAGGGCGCCAAGAACGCCGTTCATGCCGTGGCCGCCGAACTGCAGGCGCACGGCGTGGTGTCCGTAGAGGCGCGTAGCACCGGGCAGGTGAGTCAGGACCCCGACCTCCTGCGCCAGTTGATGCCGACGGTGCTGTCCGCGCTGGCCGAAGTACGGGCCGCAGAGGGCGACAAGCCGGGGGCTCCGCGCCGCCAGGCGTAGGTGTGCAATCCGACCGAGGCGTCTGGCCGCTGGTGAAACGCGACCTGGGCAACCTGGCTGCTGCGGACCTCGGCAGATCGCCAAAGCCGTGAAATGTCGGCTCAAGAAAGTCCAGTACAGCCCTGACCTCGGCGACGGCTGCATCGCTGCCACCGGCCTGAGCCTGGACGGCTGACCAACGTCGGGAGCTGGTCCGGATCACGCATCCCAGTCCGAGTAGTCTCCGATCGCCACGTCGTTGCAGAAGGTCTCCCAGAACCCGTCGTCCGCGAGAGCGGTCCCGTCGGTACCGGAGAGGAGCTCGCGCAATTCTTCCGCCACCTCCTCGCACCTCTCCTCGTCGCCCTCCGCAGAGAACGGGAAGCGTGCGATCACGGCCGCGGTGCATCGGCTGAAGGAGTCGAGGTCGCGTTCACGTGATGGGCCGTCGATGACTCGACGCCGTGGAGCTGCACCACGTGACCACTGGCCACGTCGACGGTGATGTGTCCGAACAGGCCACTCGTTGCGACGGCGACCAGCCCCCGTTCGTTGATCTCCCCGAAGTACACCGGCTCGCTCAGCGGCCCGTACTCGTATCCGATCAACCCGCCTGGGATGCCGGTCTCCCTGAGATGGACAGCGATCTGGGCGGCACCTCGGGTGGCGCCTCGATGGTGATCAAGGTGAACTCGGGCTTCGGCAACTGCGGCAGGGGCTGGCGCTTGGGAAGATCCTCTCGCGATGGACTGCCCGGCAACACCCGCAGACCTGCGAGCGGGCAGCGGGCACCGACATCACCTATTCAAGTTCAAGAGCATCCGCTGCCTTGGCTGTGCGTGCATGCCTCTCGTGCACGACTCGGGGCGCCCCGTGGCGGCCCCCGAGTCATGGTGCGCAGCGGGGCGATCTCTACCGGGGCCGGCGCCGCACCTGCTTCAGTATGCGATCTCCGAAGTCCAGTACCTTGCTGATCGCGATGAGGAGCGCGTGGAACTGGCCTGTGGGTGCTGCTTGCATGATGGAGTCCTTTTCAACATCGTTTGTAGCGTCGGCGAAGCTTTCCCTTCATCCACCATGCGTATGCACGGTGGCGGGAAGCGCTCGTGTGCGGGCGTGTTCCCGCAGGTCGGGGAAGCTCAGTCAGAGGTGGCGCTGGAGGCATGGAGCGGGGCGTGCGCTCGTGGGTGTGCCGTCATCTGTAGTGAACTGGGCCGGACGGTGGCCCGGGCTACGGGCCGTATGCGCTGGCCGGGAGCCAGCTCGAGCCGCCACGCCTGGGTGAGGGTGGCGAGCGCGGTGGTGATCTCCGCCTGAGCAAACCGGTCACCGATGCATTTGTGCTTACCGGCACCAAAGGGGAGGAACGCTCCCTCGGACAGGGGCTGTTGGTCCTCGTGCAGCCACCGGTCGGGGTTGAAGACCAGCGGGTCGGGGAAGTGCGCCGGGTCGCGGTGCAGTGCGTGCTGGCAGTAGGCCAGCTCGGTCCCCGCAGGGAGCTCCCATGCTCCCAGGCGGGTCGGCTGCAGGGTTCGGCGGGTGACGAGCCATCCGGTGTGGTGCAGCCGGAGTGTTTCGGTGATGACCGCGCGCAGATAGGGCAGTTGGCCGAGGTCGTTGAAGGTGACCGGGCGGTCACCGAGAACCGTGGCGAGTTCTGCCTGGATACGAGCATCGATGTCGGGGTGCCGGGCCAGTTCGTACAGGGCCCAGGAGAGCACGGATGCGGTCGTCTCTGTGCCGGCCACGGCAAGGGTGAGGATTTCGGAGCAGATCTGGTCGGCGGTCAGCGGGCGGCCGGTCTCCTCATCGGTGGCCTGGAGGAGGAGTGAGAGCATGTCGCCGGTGTCTTGGTCAGCGGTGCGCAGCTCGTCGACCGCGGTGTGGATGGTGGCCCGCACGGCGTCGCGCGCAGCGGTGAAGCGCCAGTTGGCAGGCAGGGGCAGCTTCTCGATCCAGTCCGGCATCATGATGCGTGCCCCCACGCCGTTCATGACCACGGACAGGTTCTGGCGCAACTCGTAGAAGGCCTGCTCCTTGATGCTGCCTGAGAAGACCGTCGCGGAGAGCATGTCGAGCGACATCTTGACCATCGTCTCGCGGACATCAAGGGTCTGTCCGGGCTGCCATGCGGTCATGGTGGCGGTGGCCTGGTCGCGCATCAGGTCGACGTACCGGGCGACCTCGGGGCGCCGGAACGCAGGCTGCAGCTGGCGGCGCTTGCGGACATGTACCGCTCCTGCGGCCGTGACGACGGAATCACCGAGCAGCTGCCCCATCTTCTCAAAGAAGCGGCCTTTGTCGAGGGTTGCGGCGACGTCGACCAGTAGCGTGTGGATCAGGGCGGGGTCGTTGACGACGATCGTCGACTGGCCGGGCTGCAACTGGATCTCAACCAGCGGGCCGTAGGAACGCAGTGACGCGATGAAGCCGAGGTTGTCGCGCATGAGGGGCACTGCGTGACCGAGCAGCGGAAGGTAGCCCGCCGCCTTGGGTATGGGGGGAGACGCGGGGATCACGGCCGTTCCTTTCACAGTGGAGGACACCATGATCAATTTCCATACGGTCTCAGGAGGCAATCCTCTTCCCCGCGTTAAATGGGACACACAGCTGGCGGCCGAGCTGGAGCCTTCAACGCGGGGAAGAGGGGGGAGGCGGTCCACGGGTGCAGAGGCGGAGGGCTTGCCGCTCAGGCGGGCTGCGTGGCGTTCACGGCGTTGTTGACCGCGGGATGGTCGAGGTAGCGGGCCACGCGCAGCAGGTGGGCGCGGGTGGTGGTCTCCGCGATCGCCAGGTCGCTCAGTGCTTCGCTGCTGCTGGAGGGCGGGAGGACGACGTGGGGATCGTCCCGGCGTCGACGGGCAACGCGCAGGACCACCGCAGCCCTCACCACCACGAGGTCCTCGTCGGCCTCGGGTTCTGCGGCCCCCGCATGGGATCTGAGGTTCTGGTGCGCCTTCTCCACTGCCTGTGAGGCCTCCGCACCGGCCCACGGTTGAAGCACGCGGATGTCGTCGAGGATCAGGACGACGATGTTGGTCAGCGCGAACCGGCTGTTCCATCGCGTCACATGCAGGGGGGTGCTGCCCCTGTCGAGGGCCACGAACCGCCACAACGGCAGCAGCGCCTGGTAGTCACGCTGCTCCGCCTCCCGCGCAGCAAGCGCCGGTTTGGACAGCCCGTAACTGGCGACGAGCGCGCTGCTGCTGCTGGCGACGGATCCGAGGGCGGCGAGGACGTCGAGCCCGTGGTCACCTTGGGAGGCCGCGACGACGGCGGTGCCCGTTCCCAGGACGTAGAGGAAATCGAGGGCAACCGCCACGGCGAACAGTTTGAGGCTGTGCGCGAGTTCGGGGCGTTCGGGCAGGGCGATGACGCCGTTGCGGCCGCGGCACTGGCGCACGGTCGCGACAATCCCGACCACCAGGGCAGTCAGGTAGACCAGCTCGAGAGCGAGTATCGGCGGATGCTCGGCGTAAGAGGTGGCAAAGGTCAGCGGACGTGCGGGGCCTACCGGGCCGGCGGCGAAGAACAGGACTGCCATCGCCGACACGGCCACCGCGTACATGGGAGCCCAGGCGGTCACTGAGCGCCGCAGCGCATCAGGCGTCCGTCGTTGCGGATGCCAGAGCACGGTGAGCAGATGCGCGTGGCCGACGCACAACAAGATGGCCATGTTGATCAGCAGCGAGGGCAGGCTCGGCCAGCCCGTGACGGAACCCACCACACGGTAGACCGCCGGTGCGGACAGGGCGTAGACCGTTGAGGCAAACAGGAGGACCGAGGAGGTGACCTTCAGCGCCGTGTCGGGGGTGTTCCGTGCAGCCATGGCCTTGACCGTGCCTGCGGTGACACACACGGCGCCGATGGCCAGGTTGACCACGGTCAGGATCGACTCCAGCATCAGATGCCGGTTCCTCGGTGCTCGAGCGAGGAGGTGATCGCGCCCGTTCCGGCCGGATCGCCCTGCAGGGCCAGCATGTTGAGCGCCTCGCGGGCGAAGACCTCGGCCTGATCGAGACGCTCGTGCTGCGGAGCGCGCATGTTCACCGCCAACGTGCGTCCCTGGACGGATCGGGCTACGTGCGGCGGAAGTGTGGGCAGAACGGCCGAGAGCAAGCCCGGCGGCAGCAGTGAGTGATCAGGGTCGGAGGCACGCCGCGGCTGGGGTATTCGTACGCGGACTCGTGCCAGCCAGCGGGCCGCCCACAGCCTCAGTCGCCGAGTGCGGCCGCCGGTGTCCTGGAGCAGGTGCCGCAGCTCGTGCAGAAGGATCACCAGGCGCAGCAGACGCGTGGCCCCGGTATCGATCAGTATGATGTCCGCCTCTGCGGTTTCGATGTGCAGGCCGGACACATCAGGAGGCAGGGGCCGTTCGAGGACGATGATGCGCTTTCTCCGCCGCTGCTCGACGGCCGCCAGCAGTTGGGGAAGCCCGTCCCGCGGCCGCAAGCCCATCTGACGGATCAGTCGCCGGGCGTTACGACGGGCCAGCAGGACGGAAACTTCGTCAACTTCGTCGCGGAGCGCGGTCAACGCTGTGCGGCGCTTGCGATCGGCGTGCGGGCTACCGGCCGTGTGCACTGGCCCAGCCATGATCGTCGCAGATCGGACCTGACATCGCATCCGCAGTGCCGTCGGGGTGTTCTACAGCAGCGTGGCACCCTCCCAGTGGGGTGAAACCTCTGCTCGCCGACCTCTCCACACGCCCCCCTCATGCAGCCTGTAAACCCATGGTCACTGTGAGGTTATCAGTGGCTCCTGGGAATCAAACGGGGCCCAGCT
>NZ_JBHYIG010000363.1:0-8716 GCF_042740015.1 Streptomyces sp. NPDC059037 | reverse complement strand
GGCTGTCTCTCATACTCTCTTCCGCGCCCCCCCCCCCCCCCGCCCCGCCGCGTGCGGCCCCCGCGCCCGGGGGGGGGCCCCGGGGCCCGCCGGCCCCCCCCCACTCCCGTGTCGGTGACTCCTGTGTCCGACGCCGTCAGGCCTCGATGCTGTCCTTCGGAGTCTCGTCGGCCGCCTTCTCCGCGGCCTCCTTCTCCGTCTGCTTCTTGGTGGCCATGAGGCTGGTGATCGTCGTGATGACCAGGACACCGCAGATGACGCCGAGCGAGACCGGGATGGAGATCTCGGGGACGTGTACGCCGTTCTCGTGCAGGGCGTGCAGGACCAGCTTCACGCCGATGAAGCCCAGGATGACCGACAGGCCGTAGCTGAGGTGGACCAGCTTCTTGAGCAGTCCGCCGATGAGGAAGTACAGCTGTCGCAGACCCATCAGGGCGAAGGCGTTCGCCGTGAAGACGATGTACGGGTCCTGGGTGAGGCCGAAGATCGCGGGGATCGAGTCCATCGCGAAGAGCACATCGGTGGTGCCGATGGCGAGCATGACGATCATGAGGGGCGTCATGATCTTCTTGCCGTTCTTCTGGATGAACAGCTTGGTGCCGTGGTACTGGTCGGCGACGCCGAACTTCCGCTCGGCGGCCTTCAGGAGGCGGTTCTCCTCCCACTCCTCTTCGTCGTCCCCGGAGCGCGCCTCCTGGATGAGCTTCCAGGCGGTGTAGATCAGGAACGCGCCGAAGATGTAGAAGACCCAGGAGAAGTTGGCGATGACCGCGGCGCCGGCGGCGATGAAGATCGCTCGCAGGACGAGCGCGATCAGCACACCGAACAGCAGCACCCGCTGCTGGAGGTGGCTCGGCACCGAGAACTTCGCCATGATCAGGATGAAGACGAAGAGGTTGTCGACGCTGAGTGACTTCTCGGTGATGAAGCCCGCGAAGAACTCGCCGCCCGCCTGGCCACCGCCCCAGATCAGCAGGCCCACCCCGAAGAGCGCGGCCAGCACGATCCAGACGACCGTCCAGATTCCGGCTTCCTTGATCGATACGTCGTGCGGCTTGCGGCCGATGAAGAAGTCGACCGCGATCAGGGCACACAGACCAAGAATGGTCAGCACCCAAAGGGTCATTGAAACGTCCACTGCGCCTCCGGCGTCGTACGGCTACTGATCAGCGTCGTCGCTGCCGGAGGTCTCCTCCACCCGGGGCGGCTCACCGCTCCGCGGGCCGACGCCCCGGGACCGATGGCGGTCCGTATTGACGGGCACGTCGCGTTCGGGAGTACTCCCCTCCGCTGGAAGAAGAGTACGCGAAACACCAAGGATTGGTAAAGGAGACGGCAAATAAGAGCCAAAAGGCCAGGTCAGGCCGGTCAAGAAGTCGCTTTACCGTCAGTCAGCGGCCGCCTGTGCGGCGCCCCTGCCCCACCTGGTTCAGGACCTGCTGAACCACCTGGCTCCCGGGCGGCGCCATCGGCGGTTCGTACGTCCACGCGTGACCGACCCACGGGTCGGCGAGGTGGTCGTCCGCCACCGGCGTCAGGCGAAGGAGCGCGCGCCACAGGGGGTCGAGCAGCGGGCCGTACTCGGCGGCGTCCTCCCGGTCGGCGACCATCATCAGGTGCACGCCGACCGCCGGGCCCTCGTCCGCGAGGTAGCGGAGCTGGGTGACGGCGCGGTCGTCGAAGCCGTGCGGGAAGTCGTTGACGATCAGGAGCTGCTCGGCGGTGTCCAGGTCCGGCGGCAGCGCGTCGGCGGCGCCCGCGCGGACCGCCATCTGCACCAGGTCGACGCGCTGGGTGAGCTTGGCGAGCACGGCGGACACGCCTGCCGCGCCGGAGGCCGGGGGCTCGGCGAGCACGCCCGAGGTGACCAGCGGGGCGAGGGCACCGGCCGCCGTGCCCGCCGCGTCGATGACGTGCACCGAGAACTCGTTCGGCGGGTAGGCAGCGAGCAGCCGTGCGGCATGCGCGACCGCGCTGTCCATGGCGAGGCGGCGCAGCTGGTCGGCGTCGGCCAGGGAGTCCGTGCCGGACGAGCGGCCGCTGTCGATCCACAGGCCGCGCTCGAGCGGCAGCCGGACCAGCATGGGAATCCGCAGGTCGGGGCGCTCGGGCAGATGCAGGTCGCCCAGGCGCAGCGCCATGGGAATCTCCATGGGGACGCGGTAGCCGTGCCAGACGGGGCTGTCCCAGCCCGCGTACGGGGCGGGCAGGGCGGGCTCGACGACCTCGGACTCGGCGGCGAGCTGGCCCAGGTCGCGGTCGAGGGCGGCCCTCGCCTGGTCGACGAGGAGGCCGTGCTTGGCGCGGGCGGCCTCGCGCGCGGCGTCGCCCGTGTTGCCGATGCGGCTGCGGGGGTCGGAGAGGACCTTGTCGAGCTCCTGCTCCATGCGGGAATCGGCGAAGTCCACGGCGCTTCGGTACGCCGCCATCGTGCGGGCCAGGTCCTCGAACATGCCCCACACCTGGTTGTAGAGCCGCTCCTCCATGGACCAGCCGGTCGCGTCGCCCGCCACGGGCTGGGCGGGCCTGCCGGGCTCGGCCGGGGCCGCGGTCGGCGGGGGCGGGGGCGGTGTGGTCGTCTGGCGGCCGGGATGCGTGTAGTTGACGGGGCCGCCGCCCGTCGCGCCTGCGCCTGTCGCGCCTGCGCCCGCGTCGCCCGGCTGGTGCGTGGCCGGGTCGGGCCGGCCCGCGGCCGCGCCGTCCGGACCCGGCGATCCCGGACCGGGGGACGGCTGCCCCGTGGTCCGCACGCGCGCCTCGTCCGAGGGACGGGGCGGCGGCGCGGCGACCGAACGGGCCAGGCCCTGGGCCACCGCCTCGTTGATCGTGCCCGCCAGCTCGTGGGCCCCCGGCAGACCCTGGTCGGTGAGCATGTCGGCGAGGCCGCCCGCGTACCCCTGGCCGACGGCGCGCACCTTCCAGGCGTCCTGCCTGCGGTAGAGCTCAAGGGCGACGACGGCGGACTCGGCGTCCAGGTCGGTGATCGTGTAGCTGGCGACCTGGGAGCCGTCGAGTCCGGTGACGGCGACGAAGGGGGCGGCGAGCGCGCCGAAGCTGACCGGGCCCCCGACGCCCACGGGCAGCGCGAGCAGGACGTTGACCCGGTGCACGGCCTCCGGCACGGCGTCCAGGTCCACCGCGAGGCGATGCTCGGCGGCTGCCTGCTTGGGCACTTCGAGACCGGGCAGGGCGGGCGATCCCGGATGGGCCACCCAGTCCGTGCCGCGCACCTTGCCCTGCTCGTCGCTGAGCGTGACCCCGGCCACGATCGGCTTGCCGACCGAGACACGGATCTCCAGTCGGGTCCCGGGAAGCGGGTGGTTCTGCCCCCGGACCAGCTCGGCCGTCATCGCCTTCGTCCCCCTCGTGCCCTTGTGCGTACTGGTGCCGCGTACTGGAGCGGCGTACTCGTGCCGCGTGCTTACAGGTGCGGCAGGATCGACGGCATCAGGTCCTGGAACGTCCGGCCGTTGGCCGGGTTGCCGAGCGCCGTCATCTGCCAGCCCGCGCCCGCGCGGTGGACCTTCGCCATGATCTGCGCGGTGTACTGACCGCCGCCGTCCAGGGTGTAGCGGGCCAGCTCCTGGCCGTTGGTCTCGTCGACCAGGCGGCAGAACGCGTTCTGCACCTCCTGGAACGTCTGGCCGGTGAACGAGTTCACCGTGAAGACGATCTGGTCGATGTGGACCGGGATGCGCTGCAGGTCGACGAGGATCGCCTCGTCGTCCCCGCCCTGGCCGACACCGCCGACCAGGTTGTCACCCGTGTGCCGTACGGAACCGTCGTCGCTGACGAGGTGACGGAAGAACACGACGTCCACCGGCTGCTTGTCGGCGAAGAGCACCGCCGAGGCGTCCAGGTCGACCTCACGGGTGCGCGTGCCGAACAGGCCCCGCCTGGGGGCCGCTTGCCACCCAAGTCCCATGCGCACCGCGGTCAGGGCGCCCCCGTCGTCCTTCTGCAGGCTGATGGCCTGACCCTTGGTCATGTTGACCGTCACGCGCTGTCCCCTCTCGAACTGCCTGGGCAACCGCCAGTCTGTGCGGTTGCCCAGAACCCTACGCAGAGCCACTGACAGTGCCGCACCGTGGGCGGCACTTTGTGGCGTTCTTGCAACACACCAGCCAGTACGGCGTTTCCGGCGGGTCCCCTCTCCCCCCGGCGGCCGCGCTAGGCCTGCCCTGCCTCCTTCATCTGACGCAGCTCCTTCTTCATCTCCGACACCTCGTCACGCAGCCGGGCGGCGATCTCGAACTGCAGGTCGGCCGCGGCCGCTCGCATCCGCGCGGTCATCTCCTCGATCTGCTCGGCCAGTTCGGCCGCGGGACGGTCGGTGGGCACCTTCGCGGCGGCCTTGCCCTTGGCCGCCTTGCCCGCCTTCCCGTTGGCCCCGCCGAGCGCGGGCACGGGCGCCTTGGCGGCAGTTCCTGCGTCGGCTCCCTTCCCCTTGCGGTAGTCCGTGCCGAGCAGCTCCTCGGTGTCGACCTCCTCGCGCGCGATCGCCGACACGATGTCGTTGATCTTCTTGCGCAGCGGCTGCGGGTCGATGCCCTTTTCCTTGTTGTACGCGATCTGCTTCTCGCGGCGGCGGTTGGTCTCGTCGATGGCCTGCTCCATCGCCGGGGTGATCTTGTCCGCGTACATATGGACCTGGCCCGAGACGTTGCGCGCCGCGCGGCCGATGGTCTGGATCAGTGAGGTGCCGGAGCGCAGGAACCCCTGCTTGTCGGCGTCGAGGATCGCCACCAGGGAGACCTCGGGCAGGTCGAGGCCCTCGCGCAGGAGGTTGATGCCGACCAGGACGTCGTACTCACCGGCGCGCAGCTCGCGCAGGAGCTCGACGCGGCGCAGGGTGTCGACGTCGCTGTGCAGATAGCGGACCTGGATGCCCAGTTCGAGGAAGTAGTCGGTGAGGTCCTCGGCCATCTTCTTGGTGAGGGTGGTGACCAGGACCCGCTCGTCCTTCTCCGTACGGGAGCGGATCTCGTGCACCAGGTCGTCGATCTGCCCCTCGGTGGGCTTGACCACGACCTCCGGGTCGACGAGGCCGGTGGGGCGGATGATCTGCTCGACGAAGCCGTCGCCGCGCGAGAGTTCGTACTTGCCCGGGGTCGCCGAGAGGTAGACGGTCTGGCCGATGCGGCCGAGGAACTCCTCCCACTTCAGCGGGCGGTTGTCCAGCGCGGACGGCAGCCGGAAGCCGTGGTCCACCAGGGTCCGCTTGCGGGAGGCGTCGCCCTCGTACATGGCGCCGATCTGCGGGACCGTGACATGCGACTCGTCGATGACGAGGAGGAAGTCCTCGGGGAAGTAGTCGATGAGGGTGTTCGGCGCCGAGCCGGGCTCGCGGTCGTCGAAGTGCATCGAGTAGTTCTCGACGCCGGAGCAGGAGCCGATCTGGCGGAGCATCTCCAGGTCGTACGTCGTGCGCATGCGCAGGCGCTGAGCCTCCAGCATCTTGCCCTGCTTCTCCAGCTCGGTCAGACGCTCGGCGAGCTCCTTCTCGATGCCGTTGACCGCCTTCTCCATGCGCTCGGGACCCGCCACGTAGTGCGAGGCCGGGAAGACGTAGAGGTGGTCGTCGTCGCTGATGACCTCGCCGGTGAGGGGGTGCAGCGTGGAGAGCGCCTCGATCTCGTCGCCGAACATCTCGATGCGGACGGCCAGCTCTTCGTAGACCGGGAAGATCTCGATGGTGTCGCCGCGGACCCGGAAGGTGCCGCGGGCGAAGGCCACGTCGTTGCGCGTGTACTGGATGTCGACGAAGCGGCGCAGGAGCTGGTCGCGGTCGATCTCGTCGCCGACCTTGAGCGGGACCATCCGGTCCACGTACTCCTGCGGTGTGCCGAGGCCGTAGATGCAGGAGACGGAGGCGACCACGATCACGTCACGGCGGGTCAGGAGCGAGTTCGTCGCCGAGTGGCGCAGGCGCTCGACCTCCTCGTTGATCGAGGAGTCCTTCTCGATGTACGTGTCCGACTGAGGGACGTACGCCTCGGGCTGGTAGTAGTCGTAGTACGAGACGAAGTACTCGACCGCGTTGTTCGGCAGGAGCTCGCGGAACTCGTTGGCCAGCTGGGCGGCCAGCGTCTTGTTCGGCGCCATCACGAGCGTGGGGCGCTGGAGCTTCTCGATCATCCACGCGGTGGTGGCCGACTTGCCGGTGCCGGTCGCGCCGAGCAGGACGACGTCCTTCTCACCTGCGTTGATGCGCCGCTCCAGGTCGGCGATGGCCGCCGGCTGGTCGCCGCTTGGCGTGTAGTTGCTGACGACCTCGAAAGGCGCCACCGTGCGTTCGATCTTGGATACGGGCCGCATGGAACCCACCGTACGACCCCGCACTGACAACGGGGCCGGATCACCAGCTCTGCGGGGCCTTGGAGCCGGGGCGGGGCGGGGGCCTGCGGCCGGCCCGCGGGTCGTGCCGGTCGCCGGAGCGCGGGACGGGGTAGGGGGCGCGCGCCGCCTGTGCGGCGTTCTTGAGGTCTTCCTTGCCCATCACCATCAGCGGGTCGAACATCACGATCACGCCCGCGAGGAGCAGGAAGGCGAGCGGGCCGATCATCATGGGCGCGAGGAGTTCGGCGGGTGAGTCGCCGGTGGTCGGCGCGGCGGTCGAGCTGCCGTGCAGGTGGACGCTGAGCGCGGCCATTCCCGTGTAGTGCATCCCGCTGACGGCCAGGCCCATCACGAGGCTCGCGCCGAGGCTCCACAGGAAGCCTCTGACCTGAGCGGCAGCCCACAGGGCGGCGGTGGCGGCGACGACGGCGATGACGACGGAGGCGGAGACGGTGAGGGTGTTGTACTCCAGCGTTCCGCGCAGACGCATACCGGCCATTCCCAGGTAGTGCATCGAGGCGACACCCAGGCCGGTGATCGTCCCCCCGGTGAACAGTGCCGTCCCGGTCGCGCCGCGGTAGCCGACGATGAAGATCCCGATGCCGACCATGACGATGGCGACGGCGAGGCTCGCGAAGGTCAGCGCCTTGTCGTAGTGGATCGGGGCTTCCTTGACGGTGAAGCCCATCATCGCGACGAAATGCATGGTCCATATGCCGGACCCGATCGCGGCCGACCCGAGGGCGAGCCAGCCGGGTCGCCAGGAATGCGCGACAAGAAGCGATCTGGTGGTGCAGCGCAGTCCGAGCGCACCGCCCAGACAGGCCATGAGGTACGCCACTACGGGTGTGACCGCTCCGTAGCTGAAGCCGTCGACCGTGCCCTGCATTCGCGGTAGCCCTTCCGCCTGTAGTACCTGTTCGCCCGGGAAAAACCCCATCTGGCCCCAACCGACGGCCTACTGAGAGGCCGTGGGCTGCCGCAGAGAGTAAAGCTCACTCCGGAACGTACGAACGATTTTCCGGGAAAGAAACCCGGCTGTCTCCGTTCAACCTGTGGCCATCCTGCACCTGTCTCGCGTTGGCCGTGGACTGTCACTCTCATCCGGTCCGAGACCGCAATCGCGAGGAGTCACCGTTGTACGCACGCGCTGCCGCTGCCACCACCGCCGCTCTTCTTGGAGCCGGTGCACTCGCCCTCCCCTCCGCCACCGCTCAGGCCTCCGACCGGACTTCGACGCAGCCGTCCGCCCAGTCCTCCAGTGCGCACGACAGACCGCTGGTCGTCGCGCACCGGGGGGCTTCCGCCTACGCTCCGGAGAACACTCTTTCAGCCATCGACAAGGCGGCTGACATGGGGTTCCGTTGGGTCGAGAACGACGTCCAGCGCACCAAGGACGGCGAGCTCGTGATCATGCACGACGACACCCTGAAGCGGACGACGAACGTCGAGGAGCTCTTCCCCGACCGTGCGCCGTGGAAGGTCGCCGACTTCACCGCGGCGGAGATCGCCCGGCTGGACGCGGGCAGCTGGTTCAGCCCCAAGTACGCGGGGCAGCGGGTGCCGACGCTCAAGCAGTACATGAACCGGGTCTCGCGCAACCACCAGAAGCTCGTCTTCGAGTTCAAGAAGCCCGAGCTGTACCCGGGCATTGAGAAGCAGGGCCTCGAGGTGCTCCGCAAGGAGGGCTGGCTCGACCGGAACCACGTCGGCAGCAAGCTCGTCATCCAGAGCTTCAGCGCGGACAGCGTGAAGACGGTGCACGCGCTGCGGCCCGACATCAAGACGGGCTTCCTCGGGACGCCCGCCGTGGCCGATCTGCCCGCGTACGCGAAGTTCTCCGACCAGATCAACTCGACGCACGGCTCGATCTCCAACAGCTACGTCGCCGCGATCCACTCGCTCAAGGGGCCGCACGGCAAGCCCCTGGAGATCTTCACGTGGACCGTGAACGACGCGGCGGGCGCGCAGCGGGTGGCGGGCTTCGGGGTGGACGGCATCATCACGAACAAGCCGGACGTAGTGCGCAAGGCGATCTCCGAGTAGTCGAGTAGTCGAGTAGTGCCGGCCGACGGCGACGGGCGTTGTCAGTGCCCGGTCGTACGGTGGTCCACATGAACGCCAACGGGCAGGACACGCAGGGACAGGAAGGCCGGCAGCGGGTGGTGTGGGCCGTCGTCGCGAGCGACATCGGCCCCCTGCTGCTGGCCGCGACCGACGAGGGTCTGGTCACCGTCGTCTTCCACGCCACGGACGCGGTGCGCGACAAGGCGCTCGACCGGCTCGGCTCCCGACAGGGGTCCCGCCCGGTCGCGGGGCCCCGCACCCCCCACCCCGCCGCGCCCCAAACGCCCCACGCCGCCCACAACGCGGGCGC
>NZ_JBHYIG010000362.1:0-8783 GCF_042740015.1 Streptomyces sp. NPDC059037 | reverse complement strand
CACCGACACTGACAACCAGAGAGCGTTCGTGGTGTTGGGGGGTCGTATATGTGTATTAGAGACCGCTCCTGCGCGGCTCGCCCGCCCCTTCGGCGACGATCCGCGGGACCGGCAGCTGACCGGCGTGCCCGGCGGACTCGCCCGTCAGCTGGTCGGCTTCTGCGTGGTGGGCGCGCTCTCCACGCTCTTCTATCTGCTTCTCTACTCCGGCTTCCGTACGTTCACGGGGTCGCAGGTGGCGAACGCGCTTGCCCTGCTGGTCTCCGCGGTCGCCAACACCGCGGCCAACCGGCGGCTCACCTTCGGGGTGCGCGGCCGCGACCGTGCGATGCGCCACCAGGCACAGGGCCTGGTCGTCTTCGCCATCGGCCTCGCCCTGAGCAGCGGTTCGCTGGCGGCCCTCGGCGCGGCCGCCGGCGAACCCTCCCACTCCACGGAACTCGCGGTCCTGATCGCGGCCAACCTCGCGGCGACGGTCCTGCGGTTCCTGCTGCTGCGGGCGTGGGTGTTCCCGGAGCGGCGCTCCGACACCACATCCGCCGCGCCGCCCGAAGCCTCGTACGAACTCACTCACGCACCCGACTACGCACCTGACCACGCATCCGACTACGCATCCGACTGCGCATCCGACTACGCACCCGACCCGAGGAACGCACGATGACGACAACTGCCCAGGTGGCTCAGCCACTTCATGAGACACCGGGCAAATACGCCCACCGGCGCCCGCGCGGGCCGCTCTGGCGCGGCCGCGCCGACGATCCCCGCTGGGCGCGCCCCGCGTTCCTCGGTCTGCTGCTCGCCACCGCCGTCCTCTACTTCTGGAACCTCAGCGCGTCCGGTTACGCCAACTCCTTCTACTCCGCGGCCGTCCAGGCGGGCAGCCAGAGCTGGAAGGCGATGTTCTTCGGCTCGCTCGACGCGGGCAACGCGATCACCGTCGACAAGCCGCCGGCCTCGCTCTGGCCGATGGCCCTTTCGGTACGCCTCTTCGGGCTCAACTCCTGGGCCGTCCTCGCCCCGCAGGTCCTGATGGGTGTCGCCACGGTCGGCGTGCTCTACGCGGCGGTGCGCCGCCGCTTCAGCCCGGTGGCCGGGCTGATCGCGGGCGCCGTGCTCGCGCTCACCCCCGTCGCCGCGCTGATGTTCCGCTTCAACAACCCGGACGCGCTGCTCGCGCTCCTGATGACCGTCACCGTGTACTGCGTGCTGCGCGCCCTGGAGCACGGCCGCACCAAGTGGCTGGTCTGGGCGGGCGTGGCGGTCGGCGTCGCCTTCCTGGCCAAGACGCTGCAGGCGTTCCTGATCCTGCCGCCGCTCGCGGTCCTCTACGCGGTGTGCGCACCCGTCCGCCTTCGCAAGCGCTTCGGCCAACTCGCCCTGTCCGGGCTCGCGATGGTCGTCGCGGGCGGCTGGTGGGTCGCGATCGTGGAGCTGTGGCCCGCGTCGTCGCGCCCGTACATCGGCGGCTCCCAGAACAACTCCTTCCTTGAGCTGACCTTCGGCTACAACGGCCTCGGCCGCATCAACGGCGAGGAGACCGGCAGCGTCGGCGGTGGCGGCGGCCCCGGTGGCGGTGGCGGCGGCGGTCAGTGGGGCGAGACCGGCATCGGCCGGATGTACAACTCCGAGATCGGCAGCCAGATTTCATGGCTGCTGCCCGCCGCACTGATCCTGCTCGTCGGCGGCATCGTCCTCACCTGGAAGGCCCGCAGGACCGACACCACGCGCTCGGCGTTCGTGGCGTGGGGCGGCTCGCTCCTCATGACGGCGGCCGTCTTCAGCTTCATGGCGGGCATCTTCCACCAGTACTACACGGTCGCCCTCGCCCCCTACATCGCGGCGCTGATCGGCATGGGCGCCACGGTCCTGTGGGAGGAGCGCGCCAAGTGGTGGGCGGGCGCGCTGCTCGGCGCGGCCGTCGCGGGCACGGCCTGGTGGGGGTACGTCCTGCTCGGGCGGACCCCGGACTACGTGCCGTGGCTGCGCTGGGCGGTCCTGACCGGCGGCCTCGCGGGCGCGCTCGGCCTGCTGCTCGCCGCACGCCTCGGGCGCCAACTGGCCGTCGCAGCCATCGGGTTGAGCTTCGCTGCTTCGGCCGCGGGCCCGGTCGCGTACACGCTCTCCACCGTGAACAGCGCGCACACGGGGTCGATCGTGACGGCTGGTCCGGCGTCGGCGGGCGGAATGGGCGGCCCCGGCGGCGGTGGCGGCCGCCCCGGCGGTGGCGGTGATGGCGGGATGCAGCCGCCGGGCCAGCAAGGTGGCCGGCAGGGCAACGCCATGCAGCCCCCGAGGCAGCAGGGTCAGACCGGTCGCCAAGGCGGCATGCCCGGCGGCGGAATGGGCGAGCGTGGCGCCGGCGGCATGGGCGGCCTCCTGAACGGCGCCCAGGTCAGCGCCAAGGCGAAGCAGCTCCTGGAGGCGAACGCCGAGGACTACACCTGGGCGGCGGCCGCCATCGGCTCGCAGAACGCCGCGAGCTACCAGCTCGCCACCGGCGACCCGGTGATGGCGATCGGCGGCTTCAACGGCAGCGATCCGTCCCCGACCCTCGCCCAGTTCAAGCAGTACGTGGCCGACGGGAAGGTGCACTACTTCATCTCGGGCGGCCAGGGCGGCCAGGGCGGCCAAGGCGGCCAAGGCGGAGGCGGCGGCATGGGCGGCGGTGACAGCGGCACCGCATCGAAGATCACCTCCTGGGTGGAGGACTCCTTCGAGAAGGTCACGGTCGGCAGCGCCACGTTCTACGACCTGACGCAGCCCAAGAGCTGACGCAGCCCAAGAGCTGACGGAAACCTTCTTGTACGGCGTACGGGAGATGCCTTACGGTGTACATCGCTCACCTCCCATACGCCGTACAAGAAGAAGGAGAGGGTATGACGGCAACGACGACCGCCGAGACCCCCGCCACCCCCCAGGCACACCCCCAGCGCTGGCTGATCCTCGGCGTCATCTGCCTCGCCACGCTCACCGTCCTCCTGGACAACACCGTCCTGAACGTCGCGATCCCCTCCCTCACCAAGGAGCTGGACGCGTCCACGGCCGACATCCAGTGGATGATCAACGCCTACTCGCTCGTCCAGTCCGGCCTGCTGCTCACCGCGGGAAGCGCCGCCGACCGCTACGGCCGCAAGAAGATGCTCGCCGCGGGCCTCGCCCTCTTCGGCATCGGCTCGCTGGTCGCCGGTCTCGCCCAGTCCTCCACGCAGCTCATCGCCGCGCGGGCCGGGATGGGCATCGGCGGCGCGCTCCTGATGACCACCACGCTTGCCGTCATCGTGCAGATCTTCGACGACAGCGAGCGGATGAAGGCGATCGGCCTCTGGTCGACCGTCAACTCCCTGGGTTTTGCGATCGGCCCCCTTGTCGGCGGCGTCATGCTCGACCACTTCTGGTGGGGCGCGATCTTCCTGATCAACATCCCCGTCGCGGTCCTCGGCTTCGTCGCCGTCGTGAAGCTGATCCCCGAGTCCAAGAACCCGCAGGGCGACCGGCCCGACCTGCTCGGCGCGGTGTTCTCCACCATCGGCATGGCGTCGGTCGTCTACGCGATCATCTCCGGGCCCGAGCACGGCTGGACGTCGACGCAGGTCCTGGTGTCGGCCGCGGTGGGTGTCGTGGTGCTCGGTGTCTTCGTCTGGTGGGAGCTGCGCATCCCGTACCCGATGCTGGACATGCACTTCTTCCGCAACCAGCGCTTCATCGGCGCCGTCGCGGGCGCCATCCTGGTCGCCTTCGGCATGGGCGGCTCGCTCTTCCTGCTCACCCAGCACCTCCAGTTCGTCCTGGGGTACGAGCCGTTGGAGGCCGGCCTGCGGACGGCGCCGCTCGCGGTCACCGTGGTCGCGCTCAACTTCACGGGCCTCGGCGCACGGCTTCTCAAGAAGACGAGCACTCCGGTCACCATCGCCATCGGCATGACCCTGCTCTCCGCGGGGCTCGCCGCGATCGCCGTGCTCGGCGGCGACAACTACGGCGGGATGCTGACCGGGCTCATCGTGATGGGCGCGGGCATCGCGCTCGCCATGCCCGCGATGGCCAACGCCATCATGAGCGCGATCCCGCCGGAGAAGGCGGGCGTGGGCGCGGGCGTCAACGGCACGCTCGCGGAGTTCGGCAACGGGCTCGGCGTGGCCGTCCTCGGTGCGGTCCTCAACTCGAAGTTCGCCTCGCTGGTGGCCGTGTCCGCGGCCTCGCTGCCGGCCGCGCTCGCCGCGGCCGATACGGAGGGCGAGCGGGCGAAGATCGCCGACGCGTTCTCGTCGGGCCTTGAGACCAGTCAGCTGGTGGGGGCGGTGGCGGTGTTCCTCGGAGGCGTTGTCGCCGCCGCGTTGCTGAAGCGGGCGGAAAGGGCAGACTCTGCCAAGACGGCGTCCGCTTAGCATCGAGTGCGGGTGGCGGAGTGGCTCATTCCGGCCGGTCCGCCGTCCGCTCCGGACCATCGGATATCGGTCATCGGTCATCGGTACAAGAGCTCAGGACCAGGAAGGTGCGCCATGGTGAAGGCAGCCGACCGCGCGAAGCGCCCCGCGCGGACCAGCGTCTGGCTGGAGGGCAAGGCCCCCCGGAACGGCGCGGGCCGCAGGAGTGATCAGCCGACAGGCCTGGACCGTGACCGCATCACCGAGGCCACGGTCCGCCTCCTCGACGAGGAGGGCCTCGCCAAGTTCTCCATGCGGCGCCTGGCCGCCGAGCTGAACGTCACGGCGATGTCCGTGTACTGGTACGTCGACACCAAGGACGACCTGCTCGAACTGGCCCTGGACGCGGCCGCGGGCGAGATGAACCTGCCGGACGCGGAGTCGGTCACGCCCGAGCGGTGGCGCGAGACGCTGCGCGAACTGGCGTCGGAGTACCGGGGGTTGCTGGTCCGGCACGCCTGGGTGTCACCGCTCGTCGGCAACTTCCTCAACATCGGCCCGAACTGGCTCAAGTTCGCGCTGACCGTGCAGGACGTGGTGCGCAAGACGGGTCTTCCGACGGAGAAGCAGACCGGCGCGATCGCCGCGGTCTTCCAGTTCGTGTACGGATTCGGCACCGTGCAGGGCCACTACCTCGCGCGGTGCGCCGCGGCCGGGATGACGCCCGCGGAGTACTTCAAGGAAGCCATGGGCGCGGTCAGGTCCGATCCGGCCCTTGAGGAGACCCTGCACAGCGCCTCCGAGATGATGGAGGCGCGGGGCGGGAGCACGGTCGAGGAGATGTGGGAACTGGACTTCACGGTGGCCCTGGACCTCCTGGTGGCAGGCATCGAGGCACAGCTGTAGCGGGGCGTTGGGCCTATGGCTGTGCCTATGGCCAGGCCTTTGGCCGGGGAAAATCCCCCGGCGGCCACCGGGCCCCACCGCTCCGGGGTGATCCTCGGAGGTGCTGAGTGTCGGTTGGTTGTGGGGCGGGGCCGCGCCGGTATGTCCGTACTCGCCATCTCGGTCCGAGCGTCTGGCTGCTTCGGCCGGCGAGACTTGGGCGCCGTGCTCCGTGCGGACATACCGACACGTCCCCTCGCGTCTCGATGCCGAGTGTCGGGCGGGTGGGCGGGAAAGGCTCGTTCGGTGACCCGAGGCTGCGGGCTCAGCCCTGCGGCAGTGCATCCCCCTGCACCGCCTGGATGTCCAGCTCCACCCGGAGGGTCGTGCCGATCGCCGAGATGCCCGCCTGCACCACCTGGTTGTAGTTCATCGCGAAGTCCTCGCGGCGCAGCTCCGCCGTGGCCCGGAACGCCGCCCGCGTCCCGCCCCAGGGATCCGCTCCCGTACCGAGATAGCTGAGCTCCAGGTCGACCGGGCGTACGACGCCGTGCATGGTCAGTTCGCCGTGCACCGTCCAGCGGTCGGAGCCCGCGGGCGTGAGACCGGTCGAGCGGTAGGTGAGCTCGGGGTACTGGTCGACGTCCAGGAAGTCGGGGGACTTCAGGTGGCCGTCCCGCATGCCGTTGCCCGTGTCGATGGACGAGGACCTGATGACCGCCTCGACCCGGGACTTCTCCACGTCCTCGGAGATGTCGATCCGCCCGCCGAACTCCGTGAACCGGCCGTGCACGCTGGTGATCCCCAGGTGCTGGGCCGTCGCGCCCACGGTGGAGTGCGCGGGGTCGACGGTCCACGGCCCCGGCGGCGGCAGCTCCGTGCCGCCCTGCCGGGCCAGGACGACGCTGCCGACCTCGGCGCGGCCGCTCGCGGTGACGAGCGCGGTCGAGGCCACGGGCGCGTAACCGACCGCGGTGACGATCACCGTGTACGGTCCTGCCGGCAGCGCCGTGGTGTCGCGCACCGCGCCCTCCTCGTCCGCCGCGGCCCGCAGCACCTGCGTACCCGTCATGTCGGTGAGGGTGACGACGGCGTGGGATACCGCCCAGCCGTCACGCGTCCGGATGCGCGCTGTAAGTCCCGGTCCCATCCCGTTTATCTCCTTGCGAGCTGTGCGAGCTGTGCGAGCCTTGTGAGCTCAAAAGTGCGGCCCCCGGCAGTGGTGACCGGCCGTCCCCTGCCGTGTACGTCACCACCACCCGGGGGCCCTTTCCACACCGGCCCGCACGCGCGCATCCGCTCGAGTACGCGCGCACGGGCCGGGGTCAATCACTCGCCGGGGTGGGCGAGTTCGATGTCGTGGCCGTCGACGCCTTCTCCGGCGACGGTCAGGCCCGTGGCCACCGGCGGGTAGCCGGTCGCGATGACCGTGTACTCGCCGTTGTCCAGGTCGGTGAAGGCGTACGCCCCGTCCGACCCCGTGGTGGCGGTGGCGACGACGTTGCCCGCCGCGTCCACCAGCGTGACCCGCGCGTCGTTCAGCGGTCCGCCCTTGGCCCGCACGGTGCCGAGCACCTGCGAACCGGACCTCAGCTCGACCTCGACCCGGGTGACGCCGACCGCGCCGACCTCGACCGGCAGCGCCATCGGCCGGTGCCCCGCCGCGTTCACCGCGATGGTCACCTGTCCCGGCACCAGCTCGGCGAAGGTGAACTCACCCTGGTCGGTGGTGAGTCCGGTGGCCAGCACATCGCCGCGTACATCCGTCACGATGACCATCGCGCCGCCGACCGGCAGCTTGCCGTCGGAGGCCCGCACCACACCGGTGAGGCCGCTCGTGCCGCTCAGCAGGATGTCGTACGCGAGCGCATCGTCGGCCACGACGATCGTCGAAGCCTGCGGCTGGAAGCCGTCGGCCGACGCGATCAGTACGTACGAGCCCGCGCCCGGGGCGTCCACGGCATAGGACCCGTCGCCCTGCGCCACCGCACGCCCCAGCTGCCGTCCCCCGAGGGAGATCAGCGTGACCGCGGCCCGCGGCACCGGAGCGCTCTCCGCGCCCCGCACGAATCCGCGCACCGGAGTGCCGCCGCCCGTGGTCTGCACCGGGGCGTCCCCGGCGGCGGACGAGGCGAGGGCGGCGAGCTTCTGCGTGCCCTCGGGCCCCGTCTCGGTGTGCGCCGCGACGGAGGCGAGGGCCGGCTGCTCGTCGGCGACCCCGGTGGCCGGAGACTCCGTCGACTCCGACGACTCGGCGGCCTGGGCGAGGGCACCCGACGTACGCAGCGGGACCTCCTTGATGAAGAGCGTGATCAGGAAGGCGATCAGCGCCATCGGCGCGGCGATCAGGAAGACATCGGCGATGCCGTGCCCGTAGGCGCTCTCCATGACCGTGCGCAGCGGCGCGGGAAGGGCGTCCAGATCCGGGATGCCGCCGCCACCGGTGCCGCCGTGCCCCATGGCCGCGGCCTTCGGGCCGAGGTCTTCAAGCCCGTCCTTCACGTAGTCGGTGATGCGTGTGGACATCACGGCGCCGAGCGCCGAGACACCCATGGCGCCACCGAGGGAACGGAAGAAGGTGACGACGGAGCTCGCGGAGCCGAGGTCCTCGGGAGCGACCTGGTTCTGCGTGGCGAGCACCAGGTTCTGCATCATCATGCCGACGCCGAGGCCCATGATCGCCATGAAGATCGCGATGTGCCAGTACTCGGTGTCGTACCGCATCGTGCCGAGCAGTCCGAGCCCCGCGGTCAGGAGCACACCGCCCGCGACCAGCCAGGCCTTCCACTTGCCGGTCTTGGTGATGATCTGTCCTGAGACCGTCGAGGAGACGAACAGACCACCGATCATCGGGATCGTCATGACGCCGGACATCGTCGGCGACTTGTCGCGCGCCAGCTGGAAGTACTGGCTGAAGAACACCGTGCCCGCGAACATCGCGACACCCACGAAGAGCGAGGCGAGCGAGGCCAGGGTGATGGTGCGGTTGCGGAACAGCCGCAGCGGGATGATCGGCTCGCTCGCCTTGGACTCGACGAAGAGGAAGACCGCGCCGAGCAGCACCGAACCGCCGACCATCGCGTACGTCTGCCAGGACAGCCAGTCGTACTTGTCACCGGCGAAGGTGACCCAGACCAGGAGCAGCGAGACGGCCGCGGAGATGAAGAAGGCGCCGGCCCAGTCGACCTTGACGTCCCGCTTCACGACGGGGAGCTTCAGGGTCTTCTGCAGCACGATCAGGGCGATGATCGCGAAGGGCACGCCGACGTAGAAGCACCAGCGCCAGCCGAGCCAGTCGGTGTCGGTGATGACACCGCCGAGCAGCGGACCGCCGACGGTCGCGACGGCGAAGGTCGCGCCGAGGTAGCCGGAGTAACGCCCGCGCTCGCGCGGGGAGATCATCGCGGCCATCACGATCTGCGCGAGGGCGGAGAGCCCGCCCACGCCGATGCCCTGCACGACACGGCAGGCGATGAGCATGCCCGCGTTCTGCGAGAGCCCGGCGACCACCGATCCCAGGACGTAAATGATCAGGGC
>NZ_JBHYIG010000361.1:0-8817 GCF_042740015.1 Streptomyces sp. NPDC059037 | reverse complement strand
GGGGGGGCGGGGGCCCCGGGGGGGGGCGCCCCCGGGCTCTCCCGCCCCGGGGGGGGGGGGGGGCGGGGGGCGGGGCCGGTGGTCGGGGCCCCGCGCCCCAACCCGGCGGGCCTCGACGTCGAGGCACTGCTCGCCGCCCGGGACCTCCACGGCGCCGTGGACCGTGCCGCCCTGCGCCCCGGGGACCGCGAACTGCCGGGCGAGGCCTGGCTCTCCACGGAGGCGGAGATCCTCGTCCCCGCGGCGGTGTCGTACGCCATCGACGAGGTGAACCAGCAGCGGATCACGGCCCGTTGGATCGCGGAGGCGGCCAACATGCCGGTCCTGCCGGAGGCGGAGAAGCTCCTGGCGGCGCGCGGCGTCACCGTGCTGCCGGACGTGGTCGTCAACTCCGGCACCAACGCCTGGTGGTGGTGGACGCTGTTCGGCGACATCGGCGCCGACCCGGACGAGGCGTTCGCGCACATCCGCCGCTCGATGCGGGCACTGGTCGAGCGGACACTGGGGCGGGCGGAGGCGGACGGCACGACACCGCGCGCCGCCGCACACGCCCTGGTCGCGGACCGCCTCCCGGAGATCGCGGACCGCTTCGGGTGGTACGCGACTCCGCGAAGGGACGCCCCGTAGGTGGCCCGCCCCTCCCCGTGGGTAGGCTGCCCGACGTGGCAAGGGTGCGGTTGAGCGTGGCGGAACGGCGTGCGGAGCTGCTGTCCGCCACCGTCGAACAGATCGAGGTGCGCGGCGTGGCCGCCGTGCGCATCGCGGACGTGGCGGCCGCGCTGGGGGTGAGCAACGCCCTGGTGCTCTACCACTTCTCGACCAAGGAAAAGCTGGTCGCCGCCGCCTTCGCGCACGCCGCCGAGGGCGACCTGGCCCATCTGCGCGCCCTCCTGGGCCGCCGCACCACGGCGGAGCGCCGGCTGCGCGCGGCCGTCCGCTGGTACGCGCCCACCGGCCAGGCCAAGGGCTGGCGCCTGTGGATCGAGGGCTGGTCCGCCGCGCTGCGCGAGCCCACCCTGCGCACGGTCACCCGCGATCTCGACCAGCAGTGGAAGGCGGCGCTCACCGAGGTCATCGCCGAAGGCGTCGCCGCGGGCGAGTTCCGCTGCCCCGACCCGCAGAGTGCGGCCCTGCGCCTGACCGCCCTGCTCGACGGCCTCGCGGTCCAGCAGACGGCGTACGAGGGCACGGTCCCGCGCGGCAGGATGCGCGCCTGGGTGGACGAGGCCCTCGACCGCGAACTGGGCCTGGTCCCGGCCCGCACCGCGATCTGAGAGGCAACGCCCGGCGGACGCGTCAGGACGCCGACTCGATGTGCATCCTGACGGTGTACGGGTCCACGGCCCCCTTCGCCTCCACATGGTCCCCGGACGACTCGCCCCGCAGGCGCCGCCCGATCCACGGCACCAGGTACTCGCGCGCCCAGTGGATGTCATCGCGCCGCACTTCGAGGGTGTTCCGCGGCGGCAGCGGCGGCCACGGCTGGTCGGGGTCCGCGGGCACGTCGAGGCCGAGGACCTGTCCCGCGCGCAGCGCCACGCGCGTGTGCCCCTCGGCGGAGAGGTGCAGCCGGTCGCCGTCCCAGGCGCGCCGGTCCTGGACGGTCTTGAGCGACCACAGGTCGAGCACGGGGCAGCCGTAGCGGTCGGCGATCGCGCGGACATGCATGTTGTACGTGGCGATCTTGCCGCGCAGATGCTTGAGCACGGCGACGCCGCGGGTGTCGAAGCCGGTGGTCACCATGACGGTGCCGACCGACGACGTGAGGTCGGCGACCGCGCGCTCGAACCGCTCGGCGACCTCGTCCGGGTCGGTGCCGGGACGGATGATGTCGTTGCCGCCGGCGCAGAAGGTCAGCAGGTCGGGCGCGAACTCCCTGGCCTTCGGCACCTGGTCCGCCACGATCTGGTCGAGGAGTTTGCCTCGTACGGCGAGATTGGCGTACCGGAAGGTGTGCTCGGGCACCCGGTCGTCGAGCAGGACGGCGAGACGGTCGGCCCAGCCGACGAACGCACCGTCGGGCCCCGGGTCCCCCACCCCCTCGGTGAAGCTGTCGCCGACCGCTGCGTAGGAGGTGAATGTGTCACGAATGAAGGATGTCGACTCTGCTGTCACGTCGTCACATCTTTCACCTCGTCAAGTGACCTACGCCACCGTAGGGAGGGGTTGACGGGGGGTGAGATAGGCCACCGGTCAAGATTGTTCCAAGCCGGAATACGCGGCGACCCGCCGAGCCGCTCACACCCTGCGGAAGCGGAACACCGCCGCGTCCAGGTCACCGCGCAGCCCCGTCCGCAGGCCGTGGTGCAGCAGCACCGCGCCCCGGTGGACGACGCCGGTGCCCTGGCAGACGTAAGCCGCCGTGGGGTCGAGCCCCCGCAGCCGCACCCGGGGCGACGGCTCCCCGTAGGCCTGCGCTCGCAGCCACGCGAGGACGACGGTCTCGTCGCCGTGGACGTACTGCACCGCGCTGAGCGCGTCCTCAGGCGGGCGCAGCCGGTAGAGGTCGCCGAGCTGCACCACGGGCCGGATCTCCTTGTAGAGGCTCACCCATTCACCCGCCTCGGCCAGTTCACTCTCGGTCCACTCCGTGAGGTCGCCGCCGATGCCTAGTACGCCCGCCATGGCGCTCACGAAGCGGAAGCGCAGGCTGCTGACCCGGTCGTTGAGCTGGGTGTTCGGGCTGTCGGTGACCCAGGCGGCCATGACCCTCGCGGGATGCAGCTGGCTGAAGCCGTGCTGGATGGTGAGCCGGTCGAGCGGATCGGTGTTGTCGGAGGTCCACACCTGGTCGGTACGGGAGAGGATCCCGAGGTCGATCCGGCCGCCGCCGCCCGAGCAGGACTCGAAGGCCACGCCGGGATGCGCGGCCCGCAGCCGGTCGACCAGTGCGTACAGGGCGTGCACATGGTCGTGCCAGATCCGCTGCGGATAGCGCTCGCCCGGCCAGCCGGGATCGCTGAAGCAGCGGTTGAAGTCCCACTTCACATAGTCGATCGGGGCGCTGGAGAGCAGCGCGTCGAGCCGCTCCCGGAGATGCTCCTGGACGTCCTCGCGGGCGAGGTTGAGGACGAGCTGGTTGCGGAACTCGGTGCGGTCGCGTCCGGGGTGGTGCTGCACCCAGTCGGGGTGGGCGCGGTAGAGGTCGCTGTCGGGGTTCACCATCTCCGGTTCGACCCAGATCCCGAAACTCATGCCCAGGGCGTGCACCTCGTCGGCGAGGGGCTTGAGACCGCCGGGGAAGCGGTCCGGATTGGGGGTCCAGTCGCCGAGCCCGGCACGGTCGCTGACGCGCTGCCCGAACCACGCGTCGTCCACCACGAACAGCTCCACGCCCATCGCCGCCGCCCGCTCGGCGAGCGCCCGCTGCTGGTCCTCGGCGATGTCGAAGCCGGTGGCCTCCCAGGAGTTGTAGAGCACGGGCCGCGTCACACCGGCGTCCGGGATCACGTGCTCCCGCTGATAGGCGTGCCAGGCCCGGCTCGCGCCCCCGAAGCCGCCGTCGCTCCACAGCCCGGCGAAGACGGGCGTCACGCACTCCTGTCCGGGCGCGAGGAGCAGCTGCCCGGAGTCGTCGGACCCGCTGCCGCCGGTGATCTGCACGGCCCCGTCCGGCAGTTGCGCCACCGCGATCCGCCACGACCCCGACCAGCCAAGCGCGCAGCTGTAGACCTCCCCGCGCTCCTCGGTCGCCCCCTCCGCGTCCAGCGCCACCCAGGGCAGATGCTGATGCCCGGTGTGGCCGCGCCGGCTGCCGATGACCTTCTCTCCGTACGTGACCGGTGACCGCACCAGCTGCGACTCGGCGGCCCAGCGGCCGTGCAGCTGCGAGAGCCGCCAGTGCTCGCGCGTGGGCAGGGTCCAGGTGGCGGAGTCGGCGCGGAGCAGCTCAAGCTCGGGGGCGCTCGCCGGACCTTCGTGCCGGAGGACCGCATGGCGCTCGATGATGTCGCCGCGCATCCGGTAGACCAGCGTGACGGCCAACTGGTGTGCGGAATCGTTGAATTGAAGCCGCAGCTCGCCCTGCCCGGCCTCGTCGTCCTGCCCGGTCTCGGCCCCGGAGAACCGCCACTCGGTGCCGCGCACCCCGCCGCCCCGCACGGAGAGCGCGGGACGCGTGAACCGCCGCCCGCCCTCGACGGGATACTCCTCCCACCCGTCGAGCCCCGACTCGAAGCCCCGCTCCGCAGGCAGCGGCTCCGCCGCGAGGGCCTCGGCGTCGGCCAGGGCGATGCGGGGACCCCAGTGCAGATGCAGCAGTTCGTCGCGGGCCGTGAGCCGCAGCGCATAGCTGCTGGTGGGCCCGGAAAGCAGCCACGTACGACCGTTCTCGCCGACCTCGATCATCAGTCCCCACAGATTCGACCCGATACCGACAGGCACGCGCGTGTACGCACATCATCGAGGCGGCATCACCTGTGAGGCAACGCTCGTGCACCGGCAGTGATTGCCTCAGGAACCCATGTCGTATCGTCGAAGTCGCACCCCACCGGCGAGCAGCGCCGGCGGCCGGACGGAGGAGCCCCCGTGACGCAGCAAGTCCCGCCGACCGAGCTGTCGGAGCCCGAGCTGACCGGTGTCCGCAATTTCCGCGATGTGGGCGGGCTTCCGACCGTCGACGGCCGCCGGGTCCGGCAGGGCCGGCTCTTCCGCAGCGGTCACCTCGCGCACGCCACGGAGGCCGACTCCGCCTTCCTCGCGTCGCTGGGCCTGCACACGATCTTCGACTTCCGCAACGCGGCCGACCAGCGGCTCGAAGGCCCGGACGTCGCGCTGCCCGGCGTACGCAATGTGAATCTGCCGCTGACCGACCCGGCCGACGGCGCCGAGTTCTGGCAGATGGTGCGCGACGGCGATCTGGACCAGCTGCGCGCCGCGCTCGACGACGGGCAGGCCGCGGGCCGCATGTCCGCCTCGTACCGCACGATCATCAAGGACCGCACCGCCGAGCACAGCCGCGTGCTGCACGACATCGCGGGCGACAGCGTCCCGGCGCTGATGCACTGCGCCGCGGGCAAGGACCGCGCGGGCCTCTCGGTAGCCGTCACGCTGCTCGCCGTCGGCGTCGAGCGCGACGCCATCGAGGCGGACTACCTGGAGTCGAACGCCACCCACCGCCGCTACAAGGTGCACCGCAGCAACAGCTCCCCCGACGCGATGTCCCCCGAGGTCATGGCGCTGCTCAGCCCGCTCTTCGAGGCCCGCGCCGAGTATCTGGCGGCCGCCTTCGAGACCATCGAGCAGACCTGGGGCGACACGGAGACGTACCTCACCGAGGGCCTCGACGTGACCCCCGAGACCCGTGAGCGGCTGCGCGCGCACCTGCTGGACTGAGCCGCTGCCGGGCGGGCCCTACTGGTTCTGCGCGCCCAGCGAGAAGAGCAGGTAGATGAAGGCCGCGAAGAGGTGCCCCACCGCGACGTAGACGATCAGCCGCACCCAGAGTCCCCGCGGGAACTTCTCCTCCATGGCCATGGCCTTGCGAGCGGGCTGCTCCTGGTCCCGGTCCCGGTCCGGCTGCTGCGCTTCAGGTTCCGTCATCGCGGGTCTCCCAGGGTGGGGCTGTGCGCGGTCCCGCCGAGGCACAGTGCGGTGGCGGGACTCTGCAGCAGGGTGTGGACGAAGAGAAGATCGGCACCGCGGTGGTCCGCGGCGGCGATCCGGTGCGGGGTCAGCGAGTCGAAGTGGGCGCTGTCCCCGGGCTCGAGGGTGTACGTGGCGTCGCCGAGCCGCAGCCGAAGGCGCCCCTTCAGGACGTACAGCCACTCCTCGCCGGGATGGACGCGCACGATGTCGCCCTGCGCGCCGTGCGGCACATGCACCCGCAGCGCCTGCATGCCGCGTGCCGGGGCGCCGGCCTGCCAGTAGGTCCAGCCGCCCGCCCGGGTCGGCTCCATGTCGGCGGCGCGGACGATCGCGTCCCGGTCCGCGGGGGTCTCGCCGAGCAGCTCCGAGACCGTCGTACCGTAGGTGCGGGCGAGCGCCAGCAGCATCGGCAGCGACGGCTGGCGCTGTCCCGTCTCCAGGCGGGAGAGATGGGCGGGCGAGAGCCCGGCGGTGCGGGCAGCGGCCTCCAGCGTGAGGGCGGCACGTCGTCGCAGGTCACGCAGTTGCGGCGCGACGGCGGGCAGCGGTTCGGCGGCCTCGGGTTCGACCGGCTCCGGCTCGGCAGGGCTCATACCTTGATTGAGCCAGACCCTTACCTCTGAGGCAACTTTCTTGCCCCAGAGGCAAAGACTTCGATGGCGTCCCTCAACGGTTCGCGACCGCCTGCTTCACCAGCGTCCTGCCGAAGTCCCACATCAGCCCGCCGCCGCTGTGCGCCTCGTCCATCACCGCGGTGAAGGCGTCGACGAACCGGTCCACCTCGCGCTCCCCGATGATCAGCGGCGGGATCAGCTTGATGACCTCCAGATGGTCGCCGGAGACCTGGGTGAGGATGCGGTGCTTCTGCAGCAGCGGCACGACCACCATCTGGGCGAAGAGACCCTTGCGCGCCGCCTGCAGCATCGTCCAACGCCCGCGCAGTTTCAGGGACTTGGGCCGCCCGAACTCGATGCCGATCATGAGGCCGCGGCCGCGCACCTCGCTCAGGAGCTCATAGCGGTCGACGAGCGCGGCGAGCCGGCTCTTGAGCAGCTCCCCCGTCACCCGGGCGTTCTCGACGACCTTCTCCTCGTCCATGACCGAGAGCACCGCGAGCCCGGCGGCCATCGCCTGCGCATTGGAGCCGAAGCTCGCCGAGTGCACGAGCACCCGGTCCATGGACGAGAAGACCTTCTTGAAGATCCAGTCCTTGCCGAGCGTCGCGCCGACCGGCACATAGCCGCCCGAGAGCGCCTTCGCGACGCACACCAGGTCCGGCTCGACCCCCTCCTCGTGCTGGTACGCGTAGAAGTCGCCGGTCCTGCCGAGGCCGGTCTGCACCTCGTCGGCGATGAGCAGCGCCTTGTGCCGGTGCAGCAACTCCTGGGCGGCGCGCAGATATCCGGGCGGCGTCTCGTGCACACCCTTGCCCTGGATGGGCTCCAGGATGAGCCCGGCCACGTCACCCTGCTTCAGCTCCTTCTCCAGGGCGTCCAGATCGCCGAGCGGGATCGCCGTGTCGGGCAGCAGCGGCGCGAAGCCGTCCCGGAAGCCGCTCTCGCCGTTGACCGAGAGCGAGCCTGTGGTCAGGCCGTGGAAGGCGTGCGTGCAGTAGAGCACCCGCGGCTTCCCGGTCGCGTACCGCGCGAACTTCAGCGCCGTCTCGACGGCCTCCGTACCGCTGTTGCCGAAGAACACCCGGTCCAAGTGCGGGCTGTGCGTGAGGAGTTGCTCGGCGAGCAGGCCGGGCAGCGGCTGGCAGTCGAAGCGCGTCAGATCGGCGAGCGAGGCGTCGAGGACGTCGTGCAGCGCCTTGCGGACGACAGGGTGGTGCCGGCCGAGCCCCATCACGCCGAAGCCCGCGAGCATGTCGAGGTAGTCGTCGCCGTCCGCGTCCCAGAAGTACGCGCCCTCGGCCCGTTCGTAGACCTTGTCGAAGCCGATGGTGTGCAGCATCCGCGGCAGCTGGTGGTTCAGGTGCCGCGCATGCAGGTCGTAGCGCTCGGCGCCCCGCTCGGCGAGGAGTCTGCCGAGGTCGAACTCCTTGGTCATGCCCGCTTCTCCTTGGTCATGCCCGCGCCTCCTTGACTGCGCCCGCCTTCTCCTCGGCGAGCGCGCTCTGCCGCTCCTCGGCGGCCGCGCCCTCCTTCTCGCGGCGGGCCACCGTCGCGCTGATCCGCCCCGCGATCTCGACCGGCGTCAGGCCGAGGTCCGCGAGCACCTCGCCCCGCTTGGCGTGCGCGAGGAACTGGTCGGGAATGCCGAACCGCCGTACGGGTACGTCGACTTCGGCCTCGTCAAGCGCCAGCGCCACCGCGGATCCGACCCCCGCGGCCCGGCTGTTGTCCTCGACGACCCCCACGACCCGGTGCCGTGCGGCGAGCCCCGGCAGCTCGGCATCGACCGGCTTGACCCAGCGAGGGTCGACCACGGTGCAGGCCAGACCCCGCTCGCGCAGCAGCTCGGCGGCCTGCAGACAGACGGGCGCCATCACCCCGACCGCCACCAACAGGACCTCCGCGCCCGGGTCCTGGGCCAGCACGTCCATGCCGCCGATCCGGTCGACGGCGGGAATCGCGGGCCCCACGGACTCCTTGGGGAAGCGAAGGAGCGTGGGCGCGTCGTCGACATTGACCGCTTCCCGCAGCTGCGCCCGCAGTTGGTCGGCATCGCGTGGCGCCGCGATCCGCAGCCCCGGCACGACCTGCAGGATCGACATGTCCCACATGCCGTTGTGCGACGCACCGTCGACGCCTGTGACCCCGGCCCGGTCGAGGACGAAAGTGACCCCGCACTCGTGCAGCGCCACATCCATCAGAAGCTGGTCGAAGGCCCGGTTGAGGAAGGTGGCGTAGAGCGCCACGACGGGGTGCAGTCCCTCGGTCGCGAGCCCGGCAGCCGACACCGCGGCATGCTGCTCGGCGATCCCCACATCCCACACCCGGTCCGGATAGGCCTCGGCGAACTTCGTAAGGCCGACCGGTCCGAGCATCGCCGCCGTGATCGCCACGACGTCATCCCGCTCGGCCCCGATACGGACGATCTCGTCGCCGAACACCGAGGTCCAGGAAGGGCCGTTGGAGGGTGCGAGCGGCTCGCAGGTCAGCGGGTCCATCACGCCGACGGTGTGGAAGCGGTCCGCCTCGTCGGCGTGTTGGTCCTGTCGCTTATAAACATATACGAGCCCCCGCGACCAGGAAGGATCGGGGTTTGGGTGGTTGGGGTTTAAAA
>NZ_JBHYIG010000360.1:0-8856 GCF_042740015.1 Streptomyces sp. NPDC059037 | reverse complement strand
CCTCCTGTCTCCACCCGCGGACTGCCTACGGGCTTTCTGCCCACCGACGGCTACGCGGCGGCGCCCTGCGGCACCACCCACGCCGGGTCGCGGGGCTCCACCTTGTTGGCGAAGGCCACGATCTGGGCGTACGCGGCCAGGTCGGCCATCGCGGACTGGATCCGGGTCAGCGCGGTGTCCGCGGCCGGGTCGTCGGTCCGCTCCAGCCAGTCACCGATGAGCACGGCCACGGCGAGGGTGCGCTCGCGCATGTCGTGGCAGATGCCCAGCGGGCCGCCCGTCCTGGCCTGCCAGGTGAACTCCTGCCACAGCTCGGCCGAGTGCGGCACCTGGCCGAGGCTGATGCCCGAGCGGTAGAGCCGGTCGTAGTCGAGCCTGCTGGCCCACGCGGCCGTCTCCGGGGTGAGGGTGCCCGTCGCGAGGATGTCGGCCACCTGGGCCAGCATCCGGGCGGCGGCGCCGAGCCGGTCCTTCGCGGCGGCGGCGTACACCGAGGCGGCGGCAAGACCGTCGCCGTGCTCGGCGAGTTCCAGCGCCCGGCACACCTCGCTGCTCGCCGCGGTCAGTTCGGTGCCCGCTGCCTGCGCCAGCTGCTTCTTGTCGCGCAGGTCCTCCGCGCTGAGGCTGAGGTACTTGTTGCAGACGGCGCTCATATCCTGTCGCTCCTTCCGTTTCCGGCGCCGCCGACCGCGACGGCGCCGGGAGTCATGCCGAGGATGTTGATGACGGCCAGTGCCTGGCCGTAGATCCGGATGCGGTCGAACGCGGTGAGCAACTGCCAGGCCACGCGCTGCCAGTCGGCGGGACCCGCCTCGTCGGCGGATGCCGCGAAGCCGTCGAGGTCCGCCGAGAACGCGGAGAGCGCGGTGACGAAGTGGCCGAACGCCGCCTCGTCCCCGCCCTCTTCGTAGCGGAGCGCGATGGCCTCGATGGCGGGCCTGTCCAGCTGGACAAGGTCCGCGTCCCGGGCCGTGCCGAGCGTCTCGCGCACCGGGGCGGTCCCGCCGCCCGCGGCCCGCAGCCGCTCGTCGTGGACCGGGTAGAAGCCGAGCTCCTGGGCGGCGCGGTGGGACGTGCGGTACTCCGCGAGCCCGGCCTGGACCGCGGCGGCGGCGCAGCGCACCCGCAGGGCGGCCTGGCGCACGTCGTTGAGCTCCAGGTCGGAGTGCATCAGGTGCAGTTCGCTGCCCGCCCGCATGAAGTGGGCCGAACCGGTGGCGATGGGCCCGTCCACACGCTGGTACAGAGCTTGTTCGGCCACGCTGCCGTCGGGCAGGTTGGGGGCTTTGTTGCAGACCCTACTCATATAGGTCGTGCCTCCTTGGTTGTCCGGCGCCGGTTCTCCGGCGTCGGTCGTGCGGTGATGCGGCGCCCGGTGTCCGGCACCCGGCGGGAAGCGGCACCAAACCGGCGGACGGCATTCCACGAATGCCGTAGTGACAGCCGGTGCGGTGCCCGGTCGCCGATACGCGGGATCCGAGCGGTAGTCGGATGTTCGCAACGAGCCCCTGGGGGCGGTCCGCCAAGTCGGGCACCACCGGACAGATCCGGATGGCCTCGGCCAGGCGACGGTCACAGGGCGTCGCCGGCGCGAGCCGGTGCGGAGGGTGCGAACGGTGTCTGAGGCGACGGGGGCGGCGGAACACCCGCCGGACGGGGGACCGCGGGAGACGTCGGCAGGCGTCGGCCCGGTGGACCACGTGGACACGACGGACGCGCTGGCCGCGTTGCTGCGCCAGCTGCGCAGGCGCGCGGCGCGCAGGAACGGCGGCGCACAGCTCACCTACCGGCAGCTCGCGGCGCGTACGGGCTGGGCGCACGGGGTGATCGGCGACTACTTCGCGGGCAAGACGCTGCCGCCGACGGACCGCTTCGACACGCTGGTCCAGCTGCTCGGCGCCACCGGCCGCGAACTGCGGCTCCTCGCGACGGCCCGCGACCGCGTGGAGGAGGCGCGCCGCTCCCGCCTTGCCGTGGGCGGACGCACCGGTTCACCCGGCACGGACGACGCGGGACCGGTTCCGCCCGCCCCGCGCCAGCTGCCCGCGGACGTCCCTGAACTCCTGGGCCGTGACTGGGAGTTGGACGCGCTCGACGTGCTCAGCCCGGGGCCGCGGGGCGGCGGCCCGGTCGTGGTCGCGCTCGACGGGCCCGGCGGTGTCGGCAAGTCGGCGCTCGCCGTGCATGCCGCCCATCGGCTCGCCGAGCGGTTCCCCGACGGTCAGCTCTATGCCGACCTGCGGGGTTCACGCCACGACGAACGTCCCGTTCCGCCCACTGACGTCCTCCGGCGATTCCTCTGCGCGCTGGGTGCGCCGAGGCTGTATCCGTGCCGCGCGGCGGACGCGGCGGCGGCCTACCGCACGCTGCTCACCGAGCGCCGGGTCCTGATCGTCCTGGACAACGCCCGCGACGCCGCCCAGGTCCGCCCCCTGCTGCCCGCGGCGCACGGCTGCGCGGTCCTGGTCACCAGCCTCGGTGTCCTCGCCTCCCTGAACGGCGCGAACCACCTCCACCTGACACCGCTGCGGCCCCCCGCGTCCATCGCCGTGCTCGAACTGTGGGCGGGGCAAGGGAGGTTGGGCGCCGAACGTGACGCCGCCGAGGCGATCGCGCGCCACTGCGGACACCTCCCCCTGGCCCTGCGCATCGCGGGCGCCCGCCTCGCGGCACGCCCCCGCTGGCCGGCGCGGGAACTCGCGGGGCGGCTCGCCGACCCGGCGCGCCGCCTGGCGGAGCTGTCCTTCGCGGACCTGGACATGCGTGCGGCCCTGGAAGCGGGCCACAGAGAGCTGCTGACCCGCGGTCCCACCGGCCGGGCGGCGGCTCTCGCGCTGCCGCTACTGGCCCTGGAGCAGGGTGAGTTGACGGTGGCGGAGGCGGCGGCGACCACGGGCGGCGCGCCGTCGGCGACCGAGGTGATCCTGGAGCAGCTCCTCGACGTGCAGTTCCTGGAGTCGCGGGCGCCGGGCCGCTACCGCTTCCACCCGCTGACCCGGCTGTTCGCCCGGATGCTCCCTTGAGCGGCTCGGTCAGTCGCCCAGCGCCGCGAGCTCCGCGTCGGCGCGCTCGGTGACCAGGGCGAGGACGCGGCCCGCGGCGACCAGGTCCTCGGAGGGTATTCCGCCCCAGATACGGGCGGAGATGGGTGCGGTCTGCGCGCCGACGGTGGCGTTCAGCTCGCGCCCCGCATCCGTGGCGCGAAGGTGCGCGCCGTCCACGGCCAGCAGCCGCTTGGCGAGGAGTTCGTCGAGCGTGACGCGGATGTCGGCAGGATCGGCCTTGAGGGAGCCCCGGACCTGGGCGACGAGGTCGTCCTGCGTCTGCGGTCTTTCGGCGGTGATGGCGGCGCGCAGCGCGATCTGCTGCTGGTACGTGATGCCGTGCAGGGCAAGGACGTGCTCCAGGACGCCCCGGGCGGCGTAGTGGGCCAGGGCGAGGTCGCGTGCGTTGGCCACGGGTGCCGTGGTGGATGCGGTCGAGGCGGACGTGGAGGCGGACGTGGCGGAGGTGGATGCGGTGGTGGTCATGGTGGTGTCCCCTGAGTGCTCTCGTCGTTCGGTCGGGATGGAGCGAGAGGTGCGTCGAGCAGGGTCTTCAGTTCGTCGGTGAACACGCGCGTCCGCTCGGCGTCGCGGCCGCCGAGCGGCTCCAGCAACTGCTGAAGCAGTTCCTGGACCACCGAGATGGCCTGCCGCGTGACGGCCTGGCCCTGCTCGGTGAGGGCCAGCTGGACGGCACGCGGATCGCGGGGATCCCGGGTGCGCTCGATCAGTCCGGCCGACTCCAGGGCGCGCGCCAGCTTCGATACGTACAGCGCCTCCAGGCCCGTGTGGTCGGCGAGTCGGCGCTGGCTGGGCCGCTCGCCGGTGCGCTGCATGCCGTACAGCGAGGCGACCAGTGAGTACTGCGCGTGGGTGAGGCCCAGCGGAGTGACCGCACGATCGACCGCGACGCGCCACTTGTTGGCGAGCCGCCATACCAGGAAGCCGGGCGTGGGACCCGGTGAAGCCTTGCTCATGGAAAATAGAGTACATGGCTACTATGTCCATGGCTACTAATTTCGGGTTCGGATGCGGGCCGGGTCGGAAGCCTTCCGGAGCCTTCCGGAGTCTCTACGCGATGTTCACCAGCTGATTCCGGCCGCCACCGGCAAGTGGTCGCTGCCGGTGGCCGGCAGGGTCCACGCGCTCGCCGGCTCCACGCCCCTGACCAGGATCTGATCGATCCGCGCCATCGGGAACCTCGCCGGCCAGCTGAAGCCGAAGCCGTCCCCGGCCGCGTCCTGGACCGAGCGCAGCCGCGAGGTGACGCCGGCGAACGCACGGTCGTCCACGGTTCCGTTCAGGTCGCCGAGCAGCACCACCCGCTCGTTCCGCTCGGCGGCGACGGCCTCGGCGAGCGCCTGCGCGTTGCGGTCCCGGCTCTCCGTCCAGAACCCGCTCCTGGGCATCACGCGCACGGAGCCCAGGTGGGCCACGTACACCGCGAGCGGCCCCTGGTCCGTGGCCACCGTGGTGCGCAGCGCCCGGTTGGAGGCCAGCTTGACGTCGGCCGGCTTGGTGTCGCCCAGCGGCCCGACGTCCTGCCGGGTGTCGACCGGCCGCGTGCCCGACAGCGGCAGCTTGCTCCACAGCCCGACCGTGCCCTGCACCGTGTGGTGCGGGTAGGTCTTCGCCAGTTCCTTCTCGTACGCGCCCCGGGCCCGCGGGGTGATCTCCTCAAGCGCCAGCAGGTCCGCGCCGGAGGCGGCCAGGTCGCGGGCGGTGCCGGACGGGTCGGGGTTGTCGGCGCCGACGTTGTGGCTCACCACGGTGAGGTCGCCGCCCGAGCGGGACTTGTCGATGAGCAGCCCGCCGAAGAGGTTCAGCCACACCGCCACCGGCAGCACCAGCGCGACCACCGCGGAGGCGGAGCGGCGCCAGAGCGCTGCCGCAAGGAGCACGGGGACGAACAGGCCGAACCACGGCAGGAGGGACTCCACCAGGCTGCCGATGCCCCCGATCCGGTTCGGGATCCGCGGGTGCAGCAGCAGGAGCAGACCGAGCAGCAGCGCCGCCGCCGCGAGCAGCGGGCCGCGCTTCCAGGGCTCCGGCCGGGAGAAGGCGCGGATCGACCGGCGGATGCGCGGGCGCCAAGTGCCGGAGCCGGTACCCCGGCGGCCGGCACCGCCCTGTCCGTTCACTGCCGCATCCTCGGGTCCTGGGTGGGGTCGGCGTACATGCGCGGGCAACCACGGTCGATCGCGTCGGCGCGCAGTTCGTAGTGCCAGGGTTCGTTCTTGTAGATCTGGCACAGCCCGTACTCGGCACCGTGCTCGGACAGCCACGCCGTCGCGTCGGAGCGCCCGATGTCGACCGCGTCGCCCGACACGTGCGGCGACGTCTCCGCGGTGGCCACCCAGCGGGCGGCCTCCTCTTCGGACCCGTACTTGGAGACCGCCTCGCGAAGGAGCTGATTCTGGTACTCCGGGGAACGCCGGCCGCTGTTGACGATGAACTCGACCCCGTCGTCCGCGGCGGCCGTCGCGGCCTGGCGGAGGGCCTTGAGCAGAGCTGGATCGAGGTTGGTCACGGCCGGACTCGAGTCGTCTAAGGAAAAGGGAGAGGAAGGGGAGAGCGACGAGCGAGCCGCGGAGGACGAGAGCTTCGGCACCTGGTGGACGAGGGCCGCGGCGATCACCGCCACGACGACCGCCAGGCCGACGGCAAGGAGCCATCGAAGCCGGCGGTTCGGTATCCGGCGGTTCGGGGTCCGGCGGTTCGGGGTCCGTGCTGCTGGTGAGGTTCGAGCCATGGCGCCAGTCAAGGCAGTGCGATGTTGCCCGCCCGTATGCGGTTTTCGATACGTCGGCGATATGCCCCGGCTCGTAGCCTTGATGACATGCGTGTGCTGATTGTCGAGGACGAGCCCTATCTGGCAGATGCCATCCGCGATGGCCTCCGCCTGGAAGCGATCGCCGCCGACATCGCGGGTGACGGCGACACCGCTCTGGAGCTGCTGAGCATCAACGCGTACGACATCGCCGTCCTCGACCGCGATGTCCCCGGCCCTTCCGGTGACGAGATCGCCCGACGCATCGTCGCCTCCGGCAGCGGCATGCCGATCCTCATGCTCACCGCGGCCGACCGGCTCGACGACAAGGCCTCCGGGTTCGAACTCGGCGCCGACGACTACCTCACCAAACCGTTCGAGCTTCGAGAGGTCGTCATGCGGCTCAGGGCGCTCGACCGCAGGCGCGCCCACACCCGGCCACCCGTGCGCGAGATCGCGGGCCTGCGCCTTGATCCGTTCCGCCGCGAGGTCTACCGCGACGGCCGTTATGTCGCGCTCACCCGGAAGCAGTTCGCCGTGCTCGACGTCCTCGTCGCTGCCGAAGGCGGTGTCGTCAGCGCCGAAGAACTCCTGGAGCGCGCGTGGGACGAGAACGCCGACCCGTTCACCAACGCCGTACGGATCACCGTCTCGGCACTGCGCAAGCGTCTCGGCGAACCGTGGATCATCGCCACCGTGCCGGGCGTCGGCTACCGCATCGGCACGCAGCCGGAGACCGGACACGGGGGAGGCGAGCGTGGATAGGGCACCCGGGCGGAGCGTTCGCCTCAAACTCACCCTCAGCTACGCCGGATTCCTCATGGTGGCAGGCGCCTTGCTGCTCGCGGCGGTGTGGGTCTTCCTCCTGCGGTACGTCCCCGATCGCGCGATGCTCATCAACCCCGACGACAGGCCTGACGGTGTCTTTCCCGTCCGGTCCGTCCTGCTGGACGTCTTCGCGCCGAGGGCGGCCGCCGTACTGGCGTTCCTGCTGGTGTTCGGTCTTGTCGGAGGGTGGATCCTCGCAGGACGCATGCTCGCCCCGCTGACCCGCATCACGGACGCCACCCGCATGGCCACGCACGGATCGCTCTCCCACCGGATCCGGCTGCCGGGCCGCAGAGACGAGTTCCGCGAACTCGCCGACGCCTTCGACGCGATGCTCGCCCGGCTCGAAGCGCACGTCGCCGAACAGCAGAGATTCGCGGCCAACGCCTCGCACGAGCTGCGCACCCCACTGGCGATCTCGAAGGCACTTCTCGACGCGGCCCGCGCCGACCCGGACCACGACACCGGCGAGGCCATCGACCGCCTCCACGCCGTCAACACCCGGGCGATCGACCTCACCGAGGCGCTGCTCCTGCTGAGCCGCGCCAACCAACGCTCCTTCACCCGGGAGCGCGTCGACCTGTCCCTCATGGCGGAAGAAGCCACCGAGACACTTCTGCCCCTCGCGGAAAAGCACGGCGTCACCGTCGAGACCCGCGGCGACATCACCCCCACGACCGGATCGCAAGCGCTTCTGCTGCAGCTGACCACGAACCTCGTGCACAACGCGATCGTCCACAACCTGCCCGAACAGGGCGCCGTGTGGGTCACCACGGCCCTCCGCCCCAAGACTGTGGCGCTCACGGTCGAGAACACCGGCGAGCAGCTCACCCCGCGGCAGGCCTCGGCACTCACCGAACCGTTCCAGCGCGGGACCGAGCGCATCCACACCGACCACGCGGGCGTCGGCCTCGGTCTGGCCATCGTCAAAACCATCGCCCAGGCACACGACGGCACCCTCACCCTCACCCCACGTCCCGCCGGCGGGATCCGCATCACTGTGGAGCTGCCCGCGGCATCCCCGCACGCCGACAGGTGAGGAATCAGGCCGCAAGGGGCACCCTCACTGCTCGTACCAGCCCAGGGCGCCGCCACCCTCCGACGGGTCGAACGACTGGTGCAGGCCCACCAGCGCGGTGACCAGGCGCGGGTCCCAGTCGTCGCCGAGCACCCGGTACTCGTCCGCCACACCCCGGAAGACCAGCCGTGCCCGGCCCGACGGGTCACGCCAGATCACCCGGCGCGGCGCCCCGAAACCGCCGTCGCCCTCGCCCAGCAGAGACGTGATGCCCCACACGACGCTCAGCGGCAGGCCGATGGGCCACCACACCGCCCACCACAGCAGACGGCCCCGGTAGCCGCGCAGGGCAGGGCCGTTGACCGGCTCCACGGTCCACTGCGTACGGGCGAACCGCAGCAACGGGCGGCGGCGGAGCGTGATCCGGGCGAGCGGTGCGCCGTACGGGTCCTCGACGCGGTAGACGCCGGCACGTCCGCTCACGCGGGAGCCGAGGGGCTGCTCGGTCGTCACCCGTGCGATGGGGGCCTGCCCGTCGGCCACGATGTGGAAGGCGCGCTCGGAGCGCCGCCGCGCGGGCTCGGGTGCGCCGGGGTCGCGGCACAGCCGGCCGATCTCGCGTGCCGCGTCGCGCCGTTCGCCTTCGCCGAGGCTCACGACGATCGGTGGCGTCGTCGCGTATCTGACGTGGTACGTCACTCGCCTTTGGGCCACGTTCTTGCCCTCCCCGTTCCGCGGCTGTTCCGCGGTCATGATCCCACCGCCGGTCGGCGGCCTCGGCTCCGTATGATCGCGCCATATTGGTTACGACTGATTCCGGAGGCTGAACAGGCATGACAGAGCGCAGAGTTGTCATCGTCACGGGTGGCGGGACGGGCATCGGTGCCGCCACCGCCCGGCAGTTGCGCGCGGCCGGGCACGAGGTGGTCGTCTCCGGGCGTCGCCCCGAGCCGCTGCGCCGCGTCGCCGAGGAGACCGGGGCGCTCGCCCACCCCGCCGACGCAGCTGATCCCGCGGCCGTCGCGGGACTCGTCCGGGCGGCCACCGAGACCTACGGACGCCTCGACGGTCTGGTCCTCAACGCCGGGATCGGCCGCAGCGGAGCAGTCGGCGACATCTCCGACGAGGACTGGGACGCGGTCCTGCGCATCAACCTCACCGGGCCCTTCCAGCTGCTGCGCGCCGCGCTGCCGCAC
>NZ_JBHYIG010000359.1:0-8910 GCF_042740015.1 Streptomyces sp. NPDC059037 | reverse complement strand
GCGTGCGTGGGGGGGGGTCGGCGCCCCCCCCCCCCCCCCCCCCCCCCCCCCGGGGGGGGGGGGGGGGGGGCCCGGCCCCCCCCCCCCCCCGGGGGCGCCCGGGGGGCCCCCCGGCCCCAGCCCCCGCCCCGTCTCGTCATCGCCCCCGGCTGGTCGGAGCAGGGGCCAGGCGCGTGGATCCGGGTCTGTGACGGCCACGCGGATCCGGCCTCGCGCGCCGGTGACGCGGACGGTCACCGGTGTTCCCTCGCCGAGGTGCCGGATTACGTTGCTGAGCAGTTCGCTGAGGCAGAGCTGTACGTCGGGGTGGGGATAGTTCGCCTGCCGGCTCAGGGCGTGGCGGAGTTCAGGAACCGCCTTGGGGACGGCGAGCAGAGAGAGTTCGAAGTCAGGGGCCGGGTCTCGCATGGGGGTACGCCTTTCCGTGCACTCTGTGACGTTCTGATCACACAGTGGTGTGGGGCGGCGTAACGTGACAGGGGTTTGGGTTCCACTGTGCGAAGTGTGGAAGGCGGTCAACTGTGGCGGCACGCAGGGACATTGACGGCTCGGCGAGCGTTCCCGCCTTCTACGGCAAGGAGCTGCGCTGGAAGCGGGAAGCGGCGGGCCGCACGCTCCAGGAGACCGTGGAGGGCAGCTACTTCGGGGCGACATATCTGAGCGAGATCGAGCGGGGTCAGCGGCGGATGCCTGTGGAGCTGGCCCGCCATGTGGACCAGCTCCTGAGGACCGATGGGTTCTTCGAGCGACGGTGCGCGGATGTGCACAAGGCTCGGAGGAGCAAACACGCCGAGTACTTTGCCCATGTCGTGGAACTGGAAGCACGCGCAAAGGAGATTGAGGAGTGGAACCCCACCCTGATCCCGGGCCCTCTTCAACTGGAGCCGTACATCAGGGCAGTGGTCCACGCCGCCTATCCCCGGGCGACCGAGGAATCGGTCAAGGAGAAGGTCGAAGCAAGGCGGGAGCGGGCCTGGGTCTTCGAAGACTCGAAGGGGCCCGAATGCTGGATCGTGCTGCACGAGTCGATCCTTCGGCAGCCGATCATCGGGCAGGATGCCATGGCCGAGCAGCTCGCCCATGTCGTTGCCGTCGCCCGGCACCGGCGATTCATTCCACAGATCCTTCCGTGGAACGCCGGAGCGCACCCCTTCATGATGGGCACGACCTGGCTCATGACCTTTACTGACGCCCCGCCGCTCATGTACACGGAGGGCATGTACAGCGGGCAGATCATCGATGAGCCGGAACTCGTAGGGCAGTACACGAGCGCGTACGGTCGGCTCAGAGCTGCGGCATTGCCGCCCAAGGAATCACTGAAGATGATCGAGAAAGCAGCGGAGGACTACGGAAGTGGCAAGTGTGGACGCTGACTTGAACATCGCCGTCTGGCGCAAGAGCAGTTACAGCAACGGCTCCGGCGGGCTCTGCGTCGAGGTGGCCGACAACCTCCCTGGCATCGTCCCCGTCCGGGACTCCAAGTTCCCGCACGGCCCCGCCCTCGTGCTCCCCGCGACCGCGTGGGCCTCGTTCGTCACTGCCGTCAGGAAAGGCGAACTGACCGCCTGAGGACGGACGCCAACCAGGCTCACAGACCAGGGGGTTGCAGCGTGACGCGCGAGGAGCAAACCCATTCAACCGGCGGCACCGAGTGGCAGGACTCGTGGTCGCTGCGGCAGGCGGGCCTGGACAAGAAGCAGAACGAGCTGGCCGAGTTCGAGCGATCGTCCACCGAGTTCCGGTACCTCCTGCCGTCCATGGTGACGGGCCTGCTGGCTACCCCTGACTACGTCAGAGCAAGCCTCGCCGGTATCCCCGGCGACCACAGCAAGGCCATCGTGAGGAAATTGGAGCGGCAGGCCGTCCTCCACGACACCTCGAAACAGTTCACGTTCATCCTGACCGAGCAGGCTGTCAGGTGGCCCTATCTCCCGCCTTCCGCCATGGCAGTGCAGTTGGAGAGGCTGGCGGCTGTCAGCCTCCTACCGAGCGTGCGTCTCGGAGTGATCCCGCTGAGCGGCCACATGCCTGCCGCCCCCTTGAACACGTTCACGGTCTATGACACTCGGATCGCAACGGTGGAGACGTCTACCGGAGTCATGGTGTTCCGGGACCACCGCGACGTGTCGGCATATCTGGATGAGTTCGCCAAGTACGAGGGGTACGCCTTGTTCGGGGACGAGGCACGAGAACAGCTGTCCTCATGGGGGCAGCAGTTCTTTCGTGATCATCTACCCGACAACGCGAATATTGGCGATGTGCCGTAGACCAGGAACCTCTCGTCGCCCTACCGTCCTCGTGGCGGCAGGGAACGGCCCTGCGTCAAAGGAGGCGACGATGGCGCGTGAGGAACTGACCCGCCTTACCGGCAGCGTCGGCGGACCCGACTGTGACGACGACGATTGTCCGAACGTCTACCGAACCAAGAGTGGTTCATTCGTTGTCCAGGGGGACCTGTCCGACACCTTCACTCCGCCTGCCGGCGAGGGCCTGGTGGAAATCCCCGAACATGTGCTGAGGGAGGCCGTCCGTGCTCTTGGATGGTGAGGACTGGCGTCGGTTCTTCGACGCCTTCGAGCGGGAAGCGTGGCGGTTCGAGGCCCAGCCGACGTACACCATGCCCAGAGAGCAAGAGAACGTTGCCCGCTTCCTGCGGGGCGAGGCCAAGCCCACCGGCCACAACGCCCGCTGGCATGACCGAGTACGCGGATACGTCGAGTCCGGCAAGCGCATCGGCCGTGTCCGCATCGTGCGCCAGCCACTCACCGACTACCAGCGGTACCAATTCGCGTGGGGAATTCCGGGCAACATCGCGGCAGGTGAGGCCATCCGCGTCCTCGACGTGACGGAGGACAACTACGGCCTGCCGCTCTCCGGGCGTGACTGGTGGATGTTCGACGAGTCCCGCATCGCCCACCTGAACTTCCGTCCGGACGGCACCCAGATCAATCGCGAGGCATACGAGGGAGATCCGGCCCCCTACCGGGAGTGGAAGCGGATAGCCCTGGAGCACGCCGTGCCCTTCGAGGAGTACGTGAAGGGTCTTGACGTTTGAACCTGGGCAGCTAGGCCAGTCAAAGGCTGACCTGGCGGAGGCACTCCGCACCCTGCGCAAGCGAGCCAGCCGTACGCAGGTCTGGCTCGCTCAGCGCTGCAACATTTCCCAGACCAAGCTAAGCAACATTGAGACAGGCCGGATCACGCCGGGACTTGTCGATGTCGAGTTGATCCTCAGAGCCCTTGACGCGCCTCCGGCGATCGTCGCGGAAGTGGCTGCCCTCGCACGTCTCGCCCATACGGAGTGGCAGGGCAAGCGGGCATCATGGCGAAGAGGGCTGGAAAAGCGGCAAGCGGAGTTGGGCGGGCTCGAAGCGGATACCAAGGAACTCCGCTACTTCCTGCCGGCGATGGTGACGGGGCTCCTGGCCACACCTGAGTACATCAGGGCCAGCCTTGACCACTCACCGGTGGACGTCTCCAAGACCGTGGCCAGGAAGCTGGAGCGGCAAGCAATCCTCTACGACACCACGAAACGCTTTACGTTCCTGCTGACGGAACAGGCCGCAAGGTGGGCCGTGGTGCCGCGCTGCGTGATGGCCGTGCAGATCGACCGCCTCATCTCGCTGTCTCAGCTCCCTCATGTGCGTATTGGCATCATTCCTTTGGGAACGGTTGTTGGACGTGGCCCGATGAATACCTTCACGATCTACGACCAGCGGCTGGCGACCGTCGAGACTTTCACGGGGCGCATAGTGTTCCAAGACGCCAGAGATATCGCAGAGCACCTTGAAGTGTTCGGCCTGTACGAGCGCCACGCCCTGTTCGCTGAAGATGCCCGAAAACTGCTCGGCGAATGGGCTACCACCTGCCGTTCGTGATCTTCTACCCAGGAACACAAATAGTGCTGGATCCACAGTGCTGATCGGTCGAGAATTTCCCTATGCCAACCGATCCGAGAAGCCCAAGTGACCAGTCCCCGCCGGAGGGTTGGCGGATGGACCCGATTCCGAGCCGTCCCGCATACAGGGACGACGCGGGCAACATCAGGGTTCCGATGTGGCTGACAAAGAATGGTCGGCATGTGACGGACACAGAAATGGTCCTACTGCCCTCCGAGGCGGAGCTCCTGCGCGACAACCTGATTGACGCCCTGGCCGGGTCTGAGTCCGCCATTTCCTCCTGATCCCACACCGGAAGGTGAATCATGCCCGGAACCGACCTGTACGCCCTCCCCGTCTCTGAGGCCGCCGTGTTCAGCAAGGCATGCGGCGGCAACACGCACCCGGACGGCGAATCGTGCGTGACCCTCGCCAAGATCGGCGAGGGCGCCTGGTTCGGGCTCTCCGCCTGACCGCTCGCGCGCCTCGTGCCTCCGGTCGGGCTCCGTTCTCTCCGCAAGGCGGGGACCGGCCGGACACCACCGTCGCTCCGTACTCCCCCGAAGGGGACGACAGTTGCACCACCACGGCTACCTCTGGACCGGCCCCAAGCAGCGCTTCGACGACGAGGCCCTGCGTCGGCCTCCACCCCCGCGCCCACCCCCGGACGGCGGCCGACCCGAACTGATCCAGCGCCACCGAGAGGTGAAGGCGGAGTTCCCCGACGTGGACCTGCCGCCGCTGGGAACGGCGTACTGGCTGATCAAGCCGGAGAAGCTCATCCGAGGTACGTGGGAGGAGCCGAAGGAGGCTGCGGACTGGCTCGGGGAGCGGCTGGCCGAGTATGCGCCGCGGTTCGACTCCGAGGCCGGCCGGGATCGTGCGCGTCTCGCGATGCTCGTCAACTCCGCTGCCGAACGGCTCGGTTGGGGAGGCGACGTGGCCCACGGCTGCTATCTGGAACGGCCCTCGTTCCTGTCCGTGGCCCTGGTGTGCTGCTCCCCGAATCGCTCTCTGCCCGAACTGCCCTGCCCCGCAAGGGCCGTCAGCCGATCCGAACCCCCCGCCGCCACACCTCACTGACCAGCGGAACCCCCGGCCGGTACGCCAGGTGGACGTGGCTCGGGGCGTCGAGGAAGGCCAGGTCGGCTCGGGCGCCCTCGCGGAGTACGCCGATGTCCGTGCGGCGCAGTGCCGCCGCGCCGCCCGCCGTCGCCGACCAGATCGCCTCGTCCGGGGTCATGCCCATGTCCCGTACCGCCAGGGCGATGCAGAAGGGGACCGAGGAAGTGAAGGACGAGCCCGGGTTGCAGTCCGTGGAGAGGGCCACCGTCGCGCCCGCGTCGAGGATGCGGCGGGCGTCCGGCCACTCCGCTCGGGTCGAGAACTCCGCGCCCGGGAGGAGCGTCGCCACCGTGTCGCTGTTCGCCAGGGCGTCCACGTCCGCGTCCGTCAGGTGCGTGCAGTGGTCTGCGCTTGCCGCGTCCAGTTCCACCGCCAGTTGGACTCCCGGGCCGTACGAAAGCTGGTTCGCGTGGATGCGGGGGTGCAGGCCGCGTGCCTTGCCCGCCGTCAGGATCGCGCGGGCCTGGTCGCCGTCGAACGCCCCCTTCTCGCAGAAGACGTCGATCCAGCGGGCGTGCGGGGCACAGGCGTCCAGCATCTCGCCGGTCACGAGGTCGACGTATGCCGCCGGGTCCTCGGCGTAGTCCGGGGAGACGATGTGCGCGCCCATGTACGTGACCTCGTCCGTGTGGCGGGACGCGATGCGGAGGGCTCGCGCCTCGTCCTCGGTCGTGAGGCCGTAGCCCGACTTCGTCTCGAACGTCGTCGTGCCCTGGCGGAGGGCCTCGGCGAGGTAGTGCGTGAGGTTCGCCTCCAGCTCGGCGTCCGTCGCCGCGCGGGTCGCCGCCACCGTGGTGCGGATGCCGCCCGCCGAGTACGCGCGGCCCGACATGCGGGCGTTGAACTCCTGGGTGCGGTCGCCCGCGAAGACGAGGTGAGAGTGGGAGTCGACGAAGCCGGGGATCGCCGCCCTTCCCTGGGCGTCGTGCGACTGGTCTGCCGCGGGGGCCTTTACCGCGGGGCCCACCCAGGCGACGGTTTCGCCCTCCAGGACGATGGTGGCGTCCTGGATCAGGCCCAGGGGGGTGCCGTCCCCAAGGGCGGGGTCGTTGGTCACCAGGCTGCCGATGTTGGTGATGGCGGTGGTGGTCGTCATGGGCGCTCTCCGTGGTGAGGGCTGAGGTTCGGGCGGGTCTTCTGCGACTCCGTCGGGCTCATGGCCAGGTAATCACCGGCTCCGCCGAGTTCGTCCTCAAACGCCGGACGGGCTGAAAGACCTGCGGCGGGGCTGGTGGGGCCTGCTGACGGGTGGGCGGGCAACTGCGGAGCATCGGGTGGGTGGGCGGGAAACTCGCCGCGGAGCGGCGGTACGAGCCTGCAGGCGGCGGCGGTTCAGGCCAGTCAATCTCGCAGCGCCGCCACCGCCTCCGCCAACGCCCCCGGCACATCCTCGACCAGGGTGTGGGACCCGTCCCGTACGACATGACGGCCGCCGACGATCGTGTGGCGCACGTCCGCCGACGTCGCCGCGAAGACCGCCGTCTCCGCCGCCAGGCGCGGCACCGGCCCCGCCGTGCGGACCGAGTCCAGGGCGATCGTGGTGAGGTCGGCGAGGGCGCCGGCCTCGATGACCCCCGCGTCCGCCCAGCCCAGCGCCGCATGCCCGTCCGCCGTCGCCGCGCGAAGGAGCGCCGCCGCCGTCCAGTGGCCCCGCGTGTGCGAGCGCAGGCGTTCGTTCAGCTCCATCGCCCTCGCCTCTTCGAGGATGTCGATGACGGCATGACTGTCGCTGCCCAGCGACAGGGGGCTGCCCGCCTGCTGGAGGCGGGGCGCCGGGCCGATGCCGTCCGCCAGGTCGCGCTCCGTCGTCGGGCACATGCACGTGCCCGTCGTCGTACGGCCGAGGAGTGCGATGTCCTCGCCCGTGAGGTGCGTGTTGTGCACGCCGGTCGTGCGCGCGCCGAGCACCCCGTGGTCGAAGAGGAGCTGGGTCGGGGTGCGGCCATGGACCGCCTGGCACGCCGCGTTCTCCGCCTGCTGCTCGGAGAGGTGCATGTGGAGGGGGGCCTTGCGGGACGAGGCCCACTCCGCCACCACTCCCAACTGGCGTGCCGGGACTGCCCGTACGGAGTGGATCGCCGCGCCGATGCGTGCGTGGTCGCGCTCCTTGAGCGCCGATGCCCGTACCGCCCACTCCTCCGTCGTGCCGTCGGAGAAGCGGAGCTGGTGGCGGTTCGGGGGCTCCCCTCGCGTCTCGCTGAGCAGTCCGGATGCGACGTACGCCGTGTCGAGGAGAGTGATGCGGATCCCGGCGTCCGAAGCGGCTTCGATCAGCGCCTCGCCCATGGCGTTCGGGTCGGCGTACGGAGTGCCTCCAGGCCCGTGGTGCAAGTAGTGGAACTCGCCCACCGTCGTGATGCCCGCCAGAGCCATCTCCGCGTACACCGCCCGCGCGAGCGCGTGGTACGTCTCGGGCGTCAGGCGGTCCGCCACCGAGTACATGACCTCACGCCACGTCCAGAACGTGCCGGAGCCGACCTGGACCGTGCCGCGCAGCGCCCGGTGGAAGGCATGCGAATGGGCGTTGGCCAGTCCCGGGAGCGTCAGGCCGCGCAGCACCGTCGCGCCGGGCGGGGGCGCATCGACCCCCTTGCGGACGGCCCTGATCCGGCCGCCCGCCACGTCGACCGCGACCCCCGGCTCGACATGCGTGTCCAGCCAGGCCTGCTCCAGCCAGTACGTCGTCACCTGCACGCCAGCCCTTCCAGTACGTCGGCCAGTGCGGTCACCCCGGCCACGCAGTCGTCCTCGGCGGCGAACTCGGCCGGGGAGTGCGAGATGCCCGTGGGGTTCCGTACGAACAGCATGGCGGTGGGGATCGACTCGGACAAAATGCCCGCGTCGTGTCCGGCGCCCGTTCCCAGGACGGGGATCGGCCGGTCCGCGCCGGCGCCCAGGATCGTGCCCAGTTCGTCGCGCAGCGCGTCCTCGAATTCCACCACCGGCGTGAAGGACTCGCGTACGACGTCGAGGTCGATGCCGTGCCGGTCCGCGCACTCGCGGGCGGCCTTCTCGATGCCCGTGACGACCGTGTCCAGCGACTGCTGGTCCGCGGCCCGTGAGTCCAGCCAGCCCCGCACCAGCGACGGGATCGCGTTCACGCCGTTCGGCTCCACCGAGATCTTGCCGAACGTCGCCACCGCGCCCGCGAGTTCGGCCTCCCTGCGGGCCGCGAGGACCGTCTCCGCGTACGTCAGCATCGGGTCGCGGCGGTCGACAAGGCGGGTGGTGCCCGCGTGGTTGGCCTCGCCCCTGAAGTCGAAGCGCCAGCGGCCGTGCGGCCAGATGGCGGACGCGATGCCCACGGGGTCGCCGGAGAGGTCGAGGGCGCGGCCCTGTTCCACGTGCAGTTCCACGAACGCGCCGATGCGGGCGAGGCGTTCGGGGTCCGGGCCGATCGTCGACGGGTCGTAGCCCGCCGCCTCCATCGCCTGCGGGAGGGTGACTCCGTCGGCGTCCGTCAGGCGGTGCGCGGCATCGGCGGTCAGCTTGCCCGCCGTCAGGCGTGAGCCCACGCAGGCCAGGCCGAAGCGGGCGCCCTCCTCGTCGCCGAAGTTGGTGATGGCGAGGGGGCGGCGGAATGCCGCCTTCCGTGCGCGGAGTTCGTCCAGCGCCGCGAAGGCGGAGACGACCCCGAGCGGGCCGTCGAAGGCGCCGCCGTCCGGGACGGAGTCCAGGTGGGAGCCGGTGACGACCGCGTCGCCACGGGACGGGTCGCCGAGCCAGGCCCACTGGTTGCCGTTGCGGTCGACCTCGTACTCCAGGCCGCGCGCCTCCGCCTGCGCCTGGAACCACAGGCGGCACTCGGCGTCGGCGCCGGTCCAGGCGTAACGGCGGTAGCCACCGGTTGCTTGGGGATGTGGGTGGTGGGGGGGAGGCCAAGCCCACACCAGAAGAAGTGGAGGAA
>NZ_JBHYIG010000358.1:0-8915 GCF_042740015.1 Streptomyces sp. NPDC059037 | reverse complement strand
GGTTTGTGTGTTTTGTTTTTCATACACACACACAACCCCCCACCCACCCCCCCACCCCCCGCCCCTCGCCCGCCCCGCGCGCGCGGCCCCCCCCTTTTGCCTGCCGAGAGACCTTGGCCACACACATAAGAGATTCTTACGGTCACGGGCAGTAGCACCGGCGCCGACGAAATCGCAGGTGGGAAGCTGGAAGGGTGGGTTCGGAGTGCACGGTGGGTCACCGGTGTGCGCCAGGGGCGCCCACAAGGCGCTGTGCAACCCTTCAAGCGGTTTGCACGTCTGACAGATGACGCCGCAACCACGCCTGACCCTGAAAGCAGGGGGTAACCGACCCGACGAGGACTGAGGAGCACATGACCGACGAGAGCGCGCCCGAGGATACGAAGCCCAAGCGCACCCGTGGCGGAGGCGGCCGGCGCCGCAAGCCGACCACCAAGCGGCACAAGGCCCTCGTCATCACGGCGTGGACCGCCGCATCGGTGATCGTCCTCGGCGGTGCGGGCCTCGGCTTCGTGTACTTCAAGCTCAACGGCAACATCAAGGGCGTCGACATCAACGCGGCGCTCGGCACGGACCGCCCCGCGAACGTCGACAACGGCTCGCAGGACATCCTCGTCCTCGGCTCCGACTCCCGCTCCGGCGACAACGCCAAGTACGGCAAGGACGAGGGCGCCGCCCGCTCGGACACGGCGATGGTCGTGCACGTCAACAAGGGCCACAAGACGGCCAGCGTCGTCTCGATACCCCGCGACACCCTGATAACCCGGCCCGAGTGCAAGACCGACGACGGTCGGACCGATCCGGGCGGTCAGCGGCAGATGTTCAACACGGCGTACGAGGTCGGAGGCCCGGCCTGCGCCGTCAAGACCGTCGAGAAGATGTCCGGCATCCGCATGGACCACTACCTGGAAGTCGACTTCACGGGCTTCAAGAAGCTCATCGACACCCTCGGCGGCGTCGAGATCACCACCAAGGAGGCCATCCATGACAAGGACAGCCACCTCGACCTCGAAGCCGGCAAGCACCAGCTGACCGGCGAGCAGTCACTCGGCCTGGTCCGCACCCGGCACGGCGTCGGCGACGGCAGCGACCTCGGCCGCATCCAGCTCCAGCAGGCGTTCATCAAGGCCCTGATCAACCAGGTCAACGACGTCGGCGTGTTCAGCAACCCGAAGAAGCTCTACGACCTCGCGGACGACGCGACGAGCGCCATCACCACGGACTCGGAACTGAACGACGTCAAGAGCCTCGCGGGCTTCGCGGGCGGCCTCAAGGGCATCGGCGCGGGCGACATGCACATGGTTACCTTGCCCATCCAGTACGACCCGGCCGACCCCAACCGCGTACTGCCCCTGGAGAAGGCCGACCGCCAGGTCTGGGCCGCGCTCAAGGCGGACAAGGCGATCCCCAAGTCCGCAACCGAGCAGTCCGCGGGCGACAAGGGCGCAGCGGACGACGTCGTGACCAGTAACTAGCGGTGACCCGAGCGGTCGCACGGGCCCCGCGGGAATAGATCGGCACCCACCCCGGTTTGGGCAGATGCGACCAGTCCTGGCAGACTGGTACGTCGGCCCCGGTTCACGTACGAGCAATCCGCGCGTACGACCCGGTGCCCTCCCGAAACTAGGAGACACCTTGAAGCGCGACATCCACCCCGAGTACGTCGAGACGCAGGTCAGCTGCACCTGTGGCGCGTCGTTCACCACCCGCAGCACGATCTCCAGCGGCACCGTCCGTGCCGAGGTCTGCTCCGAGTGCCACCCGTTCTACACGGGCAAGCAGAAGATCCTCGACACCGGTGGCCGTGTGGCCCGCTTCGAGGCCCGCTTCGGCAAGGCTGCCGGCTCCAACAAGTAGCGAGCCACTGCGCCGGTCTTCGGCCGCCCTCGGGAGGGGGTGGCCGGGACCGGCGCTTTGCCGTCTGACGCAAGCGCCACTGAGCGAACGAAATTCGCGTACGAAACCAGGAGCCCCCGATGTTCGAGGCGGTCGAGGAACTGATCGGCGAGCACGCCGATCTGGAGACGAAGCTCGCGGACCCCTCGGTCCACGCCGACCAGGCCAACGCGCGCAAGCTCAACAAGCGCTACGCCGAGCTCACCCCGATCGTCTCGACGTACCGCGCCTGGAAGCAGACCGGCGACGACATCGCGACGGCCCGTGAACTGGCCGCGGAGGACCCGGAGTTCGCCGCGGAGGTCAAGGACCTGGAGAAGCAGCGCGAGGAGATCACCGAGAAGCTGCGGCTGCTCCTGGTGCCCCGCGACCCCAGCGACGACAAGGACGTCATCCTCGAGGTCAAGGCGGGCGCGGGCGGCGACGAGTCGGCGCTCTTCGCGGGCGACCTCCTTCGCATGTATCTGCGGTACGCGGAGCGCGTGGGCTGGAAGACCGAGATCATCGACGCCACCGAGTCCGAGCTGGGCGGCTACAAGGACGTCCAGGTCGCCGTGAAGACCAAGGGCGGCAACGGCGCGACCGAGCCCGGCCAGGGCGTCTGGGCGCGGCTGAAGTACGAGGGCGGCGTACACCGCGTGCAGCGCGTTCCCTCGACCGAGTCGCAGGGCCGCATCCACACCTCCGCGGCCGGTGTCCTGGTGACGCCGGAGGCCGAGGAGATCGACGTCGAGATCCACGCGAACGACCTCCGCATCGACGTCTACCGCTCGTCGGGCCCCGGCGGCCAGTCCGTCAACACCACCGACTCCGCGGTGCGCATCACGCACATTCCCACCGGAGTCGTCGCCTCCTGCCAGAACGAGAAGAGCCAGCTGCAGAACAAGGAGCAGGCGATGCGTATCCTGCGCTCCAGGCTCCTTGCCGCGGCCCAGGAGGAAGCGGAGAAGGAGGCGGCGGACGCCCGTCGCAGCCAGGTCCGCACGGTTGACCGCTCCGAGAAGATCCGTACGTACAACTTCCCGGAAAACCGGATCTCGGACCACCGCGTCGGCTTCAAGGCGTACAACTTGGACCAGGTGCTCGACGGAGACCTCGACGCGGTCATTCAGGCCTGCGTCGACGCGGACTCCGCCGCCAAGCTCGCGGCCGCGTAAGCACCCGACAACCGCACTGCCCCCGGAGGACCAGCGTGAACCTGCTGCTCGCGGAAGTGGCCCAGGCCACCCAGCGGCTGGCCGACGCCGGCGTGCCCTCGCCGCGCAACGACGCCGAGGAGCTCGCCGCCTTCGTGCACGGCGTGAAGCGGGGCGAGCTGCACGCCGTCAAGGACGCGGACTTCGACGCACGCTACTGGGAGGCGATCGCGCGCCGTGAGGCCCGCGAACCGCTCCAGCACATCACCGGGCGTGCCTTCTTCCGCTACCTCGAACTGCAGGTGGGCCCCGGTGTCTTCGTGCCGCGCCCCGAGACCGAGTCGGTCGTCGGCTGGGCCATAGACGCCGTGCGCGCGATGGACGTCGTCGAGCCGCTCATCGTCGACCTGTGCACCGGCTCCGGCGCCATCGCGCTCGCCATGGCGCAGGAGGTGCCGCGCTCGCGGGTGCACGCCGTGGAGCTGTCCGAGGACGCGCTGAAGTGGACGCGGAAGAACGTCGAGGGGTCCAGGGTCAAGCTCTCCCAGGGCGACGCGCGTGACGCGTTCCCCGAGCTCGACGGCCAGGTCGACCTCGTCGTCTCCAACCCGCCGTACATCCCGCTCACGGAGTGGGAGTACGTCGCCCCGGAGGCCCGCGACTACGACCCCGAGCTCTCCCTCTTCTCCGGCGAGGACGGCCTCGACCTGATCCGCGGCATCGAGCGCACCGCGCACCGCCTCCTTCGGCCCGGCGGTGTCGTCGTCGTCGAGCACGCGGACACCCAGGGCGGCCAGGTCCCGTGGATCTTCACCGAGGAGCGGGGCTGGGCCGACGCGGCCGACCACCCGGACCTCAACAACCGCCCGCGCTTCGCGACCGCCCGCAAGGCGATGCCGTGAGGACCAAGACTTCAAGCCAGCAGTACGTGTACGAGGAGGCCCGCTAAATGGCACGGCGATACGACACCAACGACGCGACCGACCGTACGACCGGTCTGCGCGAGGCCGCGTCCGCCGTCCGCCGTGGCGAGCTGGTCGTGCTGCCCACCGACACCGTCTACGGCATCGGTGCCGACGCCTTCACCCCGGAGGCCTGCGCCGATCTGCTCGACGCCAAGGGCCGTGGCCGCAATATGCCCACCCCTGTCCTCATCGGCTCCCCGAACACCCTGCACGGCCTGGTCACCGACTTCTCCGAGTCGGCCTGGGAGCTCGTCGACGCCTTCTGGCCGGGCGCGCTGACGCTGGTCGCCAAGCAGCAGCCGTCGCTCCAGTGGGACCTCGGCGACACCCGCGGCACGGTCGCCATCCGTATGCCGCTGCACCCCGTCGCCATCGAGCTGCTCACCGAGGTCGGGCCGATGGCCGTCTCGTCCGCCAACCTCACGGGCCACCCGGCCCCCGAGGACTGTGACGCCGCGCAGGAGATGCTCGGGGACTCCGTCTCCGTGTACCTGGACGGCGGCCCGACGCCGGGCATCGTCCCCTCGTCGATCGTGGACGTCACCGGGAAGGTGCCGGTACTGCTGCGCGCGGGTGCGCTGACCGCGGAGGAGCTCCGCAAGGTGGTACCCGACCTCGAGGTGGCGAATTGACAGCCCCTGAGACGGGGCGTGGCATAGCGGCTTGTCGAGATTCGTTCCGCATCCTCCACGTCAGCACCGGCAATGTGTGCCGCTCGCCGATCACCGAGCGGCTGACGCGGCATGCCCTGGCGGACCGCCTCGGCGACCCGTTCACGGGCGGCCTGATCGTGGAGAGCGCGGGTACGTGGGGGCACGAGGGCGCCCCCATGGAGACCAACGCCGAGACCGTCCTCGCGGACTTCGGGGCGGACGCCTCCGGCTTCATGGGCCGTGAGCTGCTCGACGACCACGTCATCCGGGCGGACCTCGTCCTGACGGCGACGCGGGACCACCGTGCGCAGGTCATCTCGATGGGTCACTCGGCAGGACTGCGCACCTTCACGCTCAAGGAGTTCACCCGTCTGGTGCGGGCCATAGACCCGGCCACGCTGCCCGACCCCGACGGGGAGGGCGTGGTGGAGCGTGCGCGTGCCCTGGTGCGGGCGGCCGCGGCGCTGCGCGGCTGGCTGCTCGCGCCGAGCGTCGAGGCGGACGAGGTGTACGACCCCTACGGGGCGCCGCTGCCCTTCTTCCGCTCGGTGGGCGACGAGATCAACGAGGCGCTGGATCCCGTGGTGACGGCGCTGACCGGCGTACGGGCCAAAGCCTGAACCTTTCCCCTCCGGGGGCGGACACCGCGCGTGCCGCGTGCGGCAGGCCTACATTGGAGGGACTTCAACCCCCGCTAGGCCCGGAGCCCACGATGCCGGTCACCACAGAACAACCGCCCGCCGTGGGGGCTGACGCGCTCCGCCGCGAGGACCCCCAGATGGCCGAGGTCCTCCTCGCCGAGGCCGAACGCCAGGCCAGCGGCCTCCAGCTCATCGCCGCCGAGAACTTCACGTCACCGGCCGTACTCGAAGCCCTCGGCTCTCCGCTCGCCAACAAGTACGCCGAGGGATACCCCGGCGCCCGCCACCACGGCGGCTGCGAGCTGGTGGACGTCGCCGAGCGCATCGCCATCGACCGGGCCAAGGCACTCTTCGGCGCCGAGCACGCCAATGTGCAGCCGCACTCCGGGTCGTCCGCCGTGCTCGCCGCGTACGCCGCGCTGCTGCGCCCCGGCGACACCGTCCTCGCCATGGGCCTGCCGTTCGGCGGCCATCTCACGCACGGTTCGCCCGCGAACTTCTCGGGCCGCTGGTTCGACTTCGTCGGCTACGGCGTCGACCCCGAGAGCGGCCTCATCGACTACGAACAGGTGGAGGCCCTCGCCCGTTCGCACCAGCCGAAGGCGATCGTCTGCGGCTCCATCGCCTACCCCCGGCACATCGACTACGCGGCCTTCCGCGACATCGCCGATCACGTGGGCGCCTACCTCATCGCCGACGCCGCACACCCCATCGGCCTGGTCGCCGGGGGAGCGGCCCCCAGCCCGGTGCCGTACGCGGACGTCGTCTGCGCCACCACCCACAAGGTGCTCCGCGGCCCGCGCGGCGGCCTGATCCTGTGCGGGGCCGAGCTCGCGCAACGTATCGACCGGGCGGTCTTCCCCTTCACCCAGGGCGGCGCCCAGATGCACACGATCGCCGCCAAGGCCGTGGCCTTCGGCGAGGCGGCCACCCCGGCCTTCACGGCGTACGCCCATGACGTGGTCGCCAATGCGCGGATCCTCGCTGAGGCGCTGGCCGCCGCGGGCTGCGTGATCAGCACCGGCGGCACCGACACCCACCTGATCCTGGCCGACCCGGCCCCGCTGGGCGTCGACGCGAGCACCGCCCGCGGCCGCCTCTCCGCGGCGGGCCTGGTCCTCGACACCTGCGCCCTGCCCCACGGCGACAGCCGCGGACTGCGGCTCGGCACGGCCGCCGTCACCACTCAGGGCATGACCGACGCGGAGATGGTGCGCATCGCCGGGCTCTTCGCCGAAGCGGTGCGCGAGGAACCGGGCGTACGAGAGGAAGTGCGCGCATTGGTGGGCAGATTTCCGCCGTATCAGGTTGAGTAAAAGAGTAAGTCCGGCTTGGAAAGCGAAACTAGCTTCCAAGCCGGACTTGTTCGCTAAGAAGCGAGTCGCAATAGCATCAGCACTTCTTTACCTTGCGGGGGCTGTCAGGGCCGAAGTAGCCCGTCTCGTAGTGCCACTTCGTCGTCTTGTGAGCCTTGATCTTCCTGCAGGGAAGGTCGCCAGCCCGCTTGATGTCGACCTTACGCTTCACGCTGCTGCTGCTGCAGTTCTTGTAGTAGATGTCCCAGCGCTTGTTTCCCAACGGCCCGGGGCCGGCCGAGAGTCGCTTGATCGTGCCGCCGCACCTGAGTCGCTGGACTTCAGCATCGGTCCCGCCCTTGGCGGAAGCCTGGGCTGCTTGCGCGACAGGGCGGGTGCTGGTGCTCGTATCGCCGGCGGAAGCCGGGACCGCGAGCCCCAGGGATCCTGCGATCACGACTGTTGTGACAGCGGCGCCTATTACCTTGCGCATTTTTCCCCTTTGGTCATCAGAGGAGGCATCGACATGTTGTTGCGTATTGCGTCAACCCCCGTTTGCTCAATCTTTCTATCGCGCACAAGCAAAGTTAATCAACGATATTCTGCTAGTTGACAGGTAAATCTCCTGAGTAATGTCTTGAAGCGATCTTGCGGAGGTGCTTTGGGGTGTGATTGAACGAGGAGGAGTCCGTGGGTGATGGGCAGGTGAAAGAGTTGTGAGTATTACTCTTCCGGTTGCGTAGAAGGGGAGCCGCCAGGGAAGTTGGCGTATTTTGCAGACGACCCCGGGTGTGTCGGGCCGCGACTGCAAATTCCGGGCATGGTTGTAGCTGGGTTGTGCCGCTCCCGCTGAGCCGCGATGCCAGTGGAGAGAGCAGGAGTGGAGCATGTGGAGTATTCGGTTCCGCATTCAGGTGCTGCAATTCTCCCAATTTCGACAGCTTGAGCCAGAATAGGGACAAGCGCTCGGACCGCGAATCCGGCGAACTGCATGGTGGAGCGGGTGCCTTCGTACTGGATCTCCTGACTGTCCCGGCCGAAGTCGCTGACGAATGGCAGGGGAGTGGCAGGTCTCTGCAGGCGGGGTGATTGGGGCGGCAAAGACAAACTGGTCGGGTTGTGTCTGTCAGCCCGGGGCCCGTACGGCGATTGCATCCGCCCGCTACGGCTACCTTGGACACACGAGTTCCTGCGCGAGCCGTTGTGCCAGCTTGAGAGACCGGAGCTCAGCTGAGGAGCGACCGTAATTGGCTGGCTCCGGTGCCGGACCCTCCCGCTTGGAGAGTTCAGCGGTGGCATGGTCAAGATCTTCGTTCGCTCCGCTGCCAGCAGATGCTGAGGTCAGGTACTGACACGATGTGTAGGTAGGGAGAGCAAGTGCCGTTGCCGTCAGCTACCTTCTGACGGTGGGGATGTAGCCGTATCAAGACTGCGAGCCGGCGCGACCGCAAGGCTCACGAAGCTAGGCTGGGGCTGAGATGCCCAGCCACGATCCCGCCGAGCCGGGGCGTGGGCTCCCGGTGCACGTCGCGGGCGCGGATCTCCGGCATGGCGCCGGCCACGATCGCGAACTTCCGCACCGGGCCGGTCAGCAGGTAGGTCACCGCGGCCGTGATGCAGAGCGTCAGCAGGTATTCACGCACGGGCTTCCCCACAGGTATCGATTTCTTCGGTCTGTGCGCGGGGCTGCTCGTCGCCGACCATCTGCCGAATCTGAACGACGTCTTCGAGCGCTCCAACGAGCCGCGCGCGCTGCTCTCCGGTGCCGCGCTGATCTGGCTGATCGGTGTGCTCGACGACAAGTTCGAGATCGACGCGCTGATCAAGCTGGGCGCCCAGATGATCGCCGCGGGCGTCATGGTCATCCAGGGTCTGACGATCCTGTGGATCCCGGTCCCGGGTTACGGCATGGTCCTCCTGGACCAGGGGCAGGGCACGCTCCTGACGGTCGCGCTCGTCGTCATCACCATCAACGCCGTGAACTTCGTGGACGGCCTCGACGGCCTGGCCGCGGCGGGCCTTGGTCCTCGACACCTGCGCCCTGCCCTACGGCGACGGCCGCAGCCTGCGCCTGGGCACGGCGGCGGTCACCACGCAGGGCATGAGCGACGCGGAGATGGTCCGCATCGCCGGGCTCTTCGCCGAAGCGGTCCACGAGGAACCGGGAGTACGAGAGGAAGTGCGCGAATTGGTGGGCAGATTTCCGCCGTACCGAGGGTGAAAGTCAAAGAGGTGGGGGGGGGGGGGGGGCGCAGGTGGCGGGGCCGCGCAGTGGCAGTACATCAATTATTGATGTGTCAGATAAAGTGCGCTCGAGAGAAAGAAACAA
>NZ_JBHYIG010000357.1:1941-8990 GCF_042740015.1 Streptomyces sp. NPDC059037 | reverse complement strand
CGCTCACCCAGACCACACCCAACCGCTTCTGTGAGGGAGAAACCCGATGTCCTATGCCCGGGAAGTCCTCGATGCCGCCCGGACGCCCCTGCTCCAAGTGCTCCCACCCGTACGCGTCACCCGCCCCCCGCTCGGCGACGACGACGCGGTCGAGCAGGTCAGGTCCGGCCGGGCAGGGGCCTTCCGGTCCGTCGTCACCCGGCACTGGGCGGCCGTGACGGCGTACGTACGTACCGGTGTCGTGGACGAGGCGATGGCCGAATCGCTGATCTGCGGGGCCTTTGAGCAGGTCTTCGAGAGTGCTCGGCGCGGGCCGGGGTCCGCCGTACCGCTGCGGGTCCAACTGCTCGTCCAGGCGCGGACGGCGATGGTTCGGGCCTGGAGCCACGAACATCCCGAAGGCGGAGCGTGCCCAGCGGACTCCGGCGGGCGGTTCAGCAGCGGTTTCAGCGAATGGGCGGGCATGGGCAGTACTTGGCCGTTGCTGCTGAGCTCCCGGCTTGCGGCCGCCTGCCGCACGTTGTCCGGCCCTCGGCAGACAGCTCTGTGGCACAGCGCCGTCGAACGGGAGGGCCGGGCCCTGACCACACAGGCGCTGGGAGCCGACCGTGCTCAGTACGGTGCGCTCGTCGGAGCCGCCCGCACCGCTCTGCGAGAGGCGTATCTCGACCTGCACCGGGGCACCGCGGCCGATACAAGGGCCGAGGAGTGCCTGCGCCACTGCGAGCTGCTGGCCGAGGCGACGTCCGAGACATCGAGCGCCGTCGCCATGTTCCACCTGGTCGAGCACCTCGACCGCTGTGCCGCCTGTACCGCGGCATACGCGGACCTGGTGGACCTGGACGGCCGGCTGCGCCATCAGCTCCCCGGGATCCTGCTGGGCTGGTGGCCCGCGCGGCCCTACGCGGCGCTGAAGAAGGAACAACTGCCGCCCCTCGCCCCGCCGGCGTTCCTTGACCGGGCGGCTTCGCGGGAGTTCGCGGACAGGGTGCGCCACCGCAAGCAGCGTATCGGGACCCTGAGCACTCGCGTCGGCGTGTACGGCCTGTGCACGGCCGCCGCCGTGACGCTCGGTCTGGCGGGCTACCGGGCGTCGACCAGTCCGCCCCGCGATGACGGCGCCTCGTTCGCGGAGGACCCGGAACCCGCGACGACCGTCACGCAGACGGTGACCGCCGAACCCTCGTCCCCGGAGGCGAGTTCACCCACGCGCCCCGACTCCACCCCGACTCCGTCACGCTCGCCGGGCGCATCCGCCTCCCCGGCCGTCCCGGATCCCACACCGACCCCGCCTGCCCGGCCGACGCGGCCGTCCTCGCCCGTGCATCGGGCAACCGGCCGTCTGTTCCTCGCCCCCGCCACGAATCTGGGGGGCACCACCGTCCTACCGGGCGGCACCGGCCGGACGTTCACCAATGGTGGCGTCGTCCGCATGGGAGAGGTCGACTTCTCCGAGACGCCGCCGCGGAACGTGGCCCTGAACCTCACGCCGCGAGCTCCGGTCCTCTCGCGCACCACACTCACGCTCACGCTGGACGACCCCGATGGGCCGCCTCTCCTGTCGTACGAGATTCCGGCGGTCGTCGACCGGGACAGCCCGTTCGCTCCGGTCCTGCCGCTTCCCGAGGCGACAGCCGCGACGGGTGTGCACACCCTGTACGCCAAACTCTCGTGCTCGGATACGACGGCAGCGGGTGCGGACGTGCACTGGGTGCGCTTCCAGTGAATATGCCCGAAGTTATGGCCTGGATATGGCCGTGAGTAATGAGCTAGGGCGCCCTGCGCAAACTACCCCTTAGCGCATTTCTGCCCGTGGCCTTGTTGGGCGCACACGAGCGATGTTTGTGCCCTAACTTCTTCTTTCGTCATGGAAAACATGGAGAATCCATCGAGTTCGGCAGAGGAGTGGCGGAGGTCACATGACCGAGAAGAGGTCCTGGACTTCGACGGACTCGGTCCGCTTCTGGTTCTCTCCGGCGGAAGGCGGCTTCACTTGGGTCCCCCGCGACAGCGGGCGGTCCTGGGGCTTCTGCTCATCAATGCGAACCATCTGCTGTCCGCCGACTCGATCATAGAGTCCATTTGGGAAGGGGAACCTCCACCGCAGGCAACGGCGGCGCTTTACGCCTATCTCTCCCGGCTGCGGAGATCGCTCTCCGGTGAGGGCTGGCCCTCTCTGTTGGTGCGTCAGAATCCGGGCTACGTGTTGGCCGTGTCGCCCGAGCAGATGGCAACTCACCGTTTCGAGCGGGCTGTTTCCGAAGGCGAGCGCTTTCTGCGCCAGGGTGACCATCGTGCCAGCGGGCGCCTGATGGCGGATGCCCTGGGAATGTGGCGGGACACTCCGTACGCGGACCTTGGTCGTTACGACTTCTCCGCCCGCGAATCCGTGCGACTGGAAGCCGTGCGGTTGGTCGCGGTGGAAGGCTTGGCCGAATCTCTGCTCAGTCAAGGTGATCCCCATGCGGTGGTCGGACTGCTGTACACGGAGATCCAAGCGAATCCTTTCAGGGAAAACCTCGTCCACCACTTCATGACCGCGCTCTACCTATCCGGGCGACGGGTGGATGCGCTGAAGGTCTATGAACAGACCCGGTCAAGACTGGCCGGGGAGATGGGAGTTGATCCCGGCAAGGAGTTGCGGGATCTCCACCAGGACGTCCTCCAGCAGAACCAGGTCCGCAAACGTCCCTCTTCATAAGTCGCTGAGTCATCGTGTCTCTTGGGGCCGAAGTTACCGGTGAGGAGCAAGAAATTCTCAAGCCGACAGCAATGAGCGTGTCAGTTCGCGCCAAGTTGCCTGCAACGAGGGCATGCCACGGTCGGAAACGCCCGTACGGAAACGGAAGACGGAGACATGGAAAGGACTGAGCATGCGATCCAGTGAGTCCACCGGAAGTCCGAAGTGGCGATCGGCGAGAAAGGGTGTGGCCGTGGGGGCCGCAGGGCTGCTCGCCGCCGTGGCAGCGGTGACCGTACCCGAGAGCGCGTCGGGGAACAGCGAGCACGACAAAGGCGCGACAGTAGCCGCCGAGACGGTGACAGTCGTCGCCGCCGGCGACCTCTGTGGCTCGGCGTGCAACCAGACAGCCAAGCTGGTGTCGAAGATCAACCCGACCGCCGTGATCACCCTGGGGGACAACGCGTACAAGAAGGGCACCGCGAGCGAGTTCCGGGAGAAGTACGCCCCCAACTGGGGCAAGTTCCGCGACAAGACCTACCCGACTCCGGGGAACCACGACTACGACACCAACGACGCCGAGGGCTACTTCGACTACTTCGGCAGCCGGGCCGGTACGAAGGGCAAGGGCTACTACAGCTACGACCTGGGCGACTGGCACTTCGTCGCGCTGAACTCGGAGATATCCGCGGGCTCCGGTTCGACGCAGGAGAAGTGGCTGCGTGCGGACCTGAAGACGAACAAGAAGCCCTGCACGGCGGCTTATCTGCACCGCCCCCAGTTCAGCACCGGGGACCACGGTGACGACAGCAAGGTCAAGCCCCTGTTCACCGCGCTGTACGAGAACAAGGCAGACCTGTTCCTGTCCGGTCACGACCACCACTACGAGCGCTTCGCGCCGAGCAAGCCGAGCGGCGCCAAGGACACGGCCAACGGTCTGCGCCAACTGGTCGTCGGTACCGGCGGAACGACTCTGCGGGACGACAGGAACGACTCGAAGGCCACCACCGAGAAGGTGAACATGAAGACCTTCGGCGTCGCCAAGCTCACCCTGTCGTCCACCGGCTATGAGCACGAGTTCGTCCCAGTGGAAGGGCGGACCTTCACCGACAAGGTGAGCGGCAAGTGCCACAAGGCATCCGCGACGTCACAGTCGTCGACCGCCACGGACTGATCGCGCACGCGTCCGGCGTCAGCCCCTGAAACCGATGCGGCGGTGGGATCCCCGTCCGCCGCCGCATCACCGTGCTGGAACGGAGCGGTCCATGCTGTATCTCTCGTCCACCCGGCGCCCCGCCGGGGTCCGCGGCAGCGGCGCAGTGCCCTCCACCGTGATCGGACTGGGCCTGGTCAGCCTGGTCACCGACATCTCCGCCGAGATGGTCACCGCGGTGCTGCCGATGTACCTGATGTACGGCCTCGGTGTCGGGTTCCTCACCCTGGGCACCATCGAGGCGCTGTACGCGGGCGCGACCGCCACACTGCGGCTTGCGGGCGGCTATGCGTCCGACCGGTTGAGGCGCCCCAAGACGGTCGCCACCATCGGCTACGCGCTGTCCGCCGCCACCAAACTCGGTCTGCCCGCGGTCGGCGGCTCGGTGGCGGGCATCGGCGCCATGCTCGGCCTGGACCGGGCGGGCAAAGGCATCCGCACTGGCCCGCGCGACGCGCTCATCACGATTGCTGCGCCGCCCGACGTGCTGGGGCGCGCATTCGGAGTGCACCGCGCGATGGACACCACCGGAGCGTTGCTGGGGCCGCTGGTCGCCGTCGCCCTGGTCGCCCACACCACCGGGTACGACACGGTGTTCGCCGTGAGCTTCTGCCTCGGCATGGTCGGCGTGGTTCTCCTGGCCCTGTGCGTACCGATGCCGGCCATGGCCGCGCCTGCCGTTGAACGGGGCGCCGACAAAAGGCGAGTGACGCTGCGTCAGGCAGCGGCCGTCCTGGCACGTCCGGGCATCCGGCGCGCTTGCCTCGCCGCGGGTGCACTGGGGCTGGTGACCGTCGGAGACATGGTGCTGTACGTGGCACTGCAGCAGAGGTCAGACCTGTCCACCACATTGCTGCCGTTGCTGCCGCTGGGCACGGGAGTCGTTTTTCTCCTCGCCGCGACCCCCGTCGGCCGGCTCGCCGACCGCGTCGGCCGGTGGCGCGTCTTCCTCTCCGGACACGTGCTGCTGCTCGCCGCCTATCTCTGCCTCGGATTCATCCCCGGCGGCCCGCTCGCCGCCGTACTCGTCCTCGCCCTGCACGGTCTGTTCTACGCCGCGACCGACGGTGTGCTCATGGCCTACGCGGGTCCGCTGATCCCCGAAGCGCTCCGTGCGACCGGTCTCGCCGCCGTGCAGACGGTGCAGGCACTCGCTCGGGCCGGAGGAGCGCTGGTGGTCGGGGTGACCCTGCAATTCGCATCGGCCCAAACGGCGTTCACATGCCTGGCGGTCCTGCTGGGCTGCGCGGTGCTCGTCGGGGCACGTCTCGGCAAAGGAAGCAGGACATGACCGTCCGAAAGCAACGGCTCACCGCCGCGCTGCTGATCGCGACCACACTGATCGCGGGCTGCGCCTACACGGGATGGAAGATCGCGTCCGCGCGCTCGGCCGAGGGCGCACACCAACTCGACCTGCAGCGCCCCGGAACCCTGCTCTACGTCGACCGATCCACGAGCCGCGTACGACAGGTGCGTGCCGAGAAGCCCGCGAAAGTCCTCGGGACGGGACCGAAGTGTCTGCGGGCCTACGCGGCCGCCGGAACCCTCGCCTGTCTGCGCCCCGCGTCCCTGCCCGGCGGATTCGAGGTGGGCGTCTACGACGAAGCTCTGAAAGAGCAGAAGGTGATACCGGTCTGGGGCAAGCCGAGCAGGGTCCGGGTGTCCCCATCCGGCCGCATGGTCGCCTGGACGGTTTTCCGCGCCGGCGACTCCTATCTGAGCCCGGGTGGGTACTCCACCACCGCGGGTGCGTACGACCTGAAGACCGGTGCCCACTACGGCTCGCTGGAGGACTTCACGGCGTACGTCGACGGGCGCAGGTTCCATGCCTCGGACCGCAACTTCTGGGGCATCACCTTCGCCTCGGACGACAGAACCTTCTACGCCACCATGTCCTCCGGGAAGCGCACCTGGCTCATGCGGGGCAACCTGGGCGCCCGCAGCCTCAAGTCGATACGCACCAATGTCGAGTGCCCCTCGCTGTCCCCTGACGGACGCCGTATCGCCTACAAGAAGCGCGTCGGGAGCCACTGGCGGCTGCACGTCCTCGACCTCTCCACCGGCAAGGACGTCCCACTCGCCGAGCCGGCACACGTCGACGACCAGCCCGCCTGGCTCGACGCACGCACGGTCGGCTACGCCCGCTCCGTCGACGGACAACCGGTCCTCTTCGGCGTCCCCGCCAACGGGACCGGCAGCCCTACCCGAATCCGCGGTGGGTCGTCACCGGCGGCCCTGAACTGACCACTTCACTGCCCACCTCACTGCCCACTTCACAGACAGCAAGAACGACACTGGAGGTTCACCTCATGCAGGCAAAACACCGGGTTCTCCTGGGCTGTGCGCTCGCCGGATCGCTTTCGCTGACTCCGGGGTTCGCCCACGCCGAAGTCGAGCCGGGCGGCTGGAAGCCGGACAACCCCACGTTCCAGGTCCAGCAACGGGGCTGCGGCCAGGTCAGCGACCTCACCTTCAAGCTCACCTGCTCGAGCAGCGACGGCGACAACCGTGCGGAACGGCGATACGCCACCTATCAGGGAGGCTCACACCAGTTCGAGGGCTACTTCACCATCACCAGCATGGGGGGCAACCGCATCTCCCTGAAGCAGACGTTCCGCGATTCGCCTGACGACGGCCCGTTCTTCATGCTCGGCGTCGAAAAGGGCGGCCGCCTCTACTCCGTACGGAACGGCGGCGACACGATCGCGCGAGGCGCCACAGTCGGCACGCGCGTCCGCGTGAACACCGTCCACAAGGTGGGCGACAAGCACCGCACGTATATCAACGGCTCACTGAAGCACACCGAAAGCAGTCGGAACGGCAGCTACTACGACAAACTCGGCGCCTACGCGACGAAGAAGGGCAAGGGGCCGATCACGGTCGGGTGGAGCGACATCAAGTTCTGGCGGAAGTAAGGGCCGGGCGGTGCACTTCACTGCCCGTACGGTGGTGGCCGTCGTGCTCGCCGGCGCAGCCCACTCACGCGGCGGCCCCGAGGGGGCCCCCAAACGGGGGGGGCCCCCCACCGCGGCGGGGTGGGGGGGCCCCCCCCCCCCCGCGCGCGGCGCAGAACTCGGGGCCCGGGGCCGACCGCGCCACCCCCCCCCCGCCCCAGCCCGGCGCCCACAGCAACATCACCCGCGAGGAGGGGGCCGC
>NZ_JBHYIG010000357.1:0-1931 GCF_042740015.1 Streptomyces sp. NPDC059037 | reverse complement strand
TCCCCCCCCCGCCCCGGGGGGGGGGGGCGGGGGGCCCCCCCCGGCCCCCGCCCGCCGGGGGCCCGGGCCGCGGCGCCCCAGAAGCGGTCGTCCACAGACCGGCAGGCGGATGCGGTCCTCACCGCGACCGCGACGTCGTCCGATGACACCAGGCTGAGCTGGCGTGGCCGGGGCGAGGACGTCGCCTGGCGTGTCGTCGAGTTCGCGACCGAACGGCGCGGCCCCTACACCACCTTGGGGTTCCTGCTGCCCGGCCGGTCCAGCTTCCGGCACACCGACCTGATGCCCGAGACCACGTTCTACTACCGGCTTCGTTCCGTGCACGGTCCGGTGTCACGCCCGCTGCACGTCGACCTGGACCGAAAGGAAGCCGACGAGAAACCCGGGGGAGCGAGCGGCGACGCACCGGCGAATCTCAGGGCCACGGTCATGCGCGGGAGGGACATCGGATTGCGGTGGACCGACCGAACGAGCGATGAGGACGGATACCTGGTCGAGATCCGCCGCGACGGCAAGGAGTTCTTTTCCGTCATCGCGGTATTCGGCCCCGACGTCGACTCCGCCGAAATCGTCACGCTGCCCGACGAGAGGAGAGCGGATTTCAGGGTCCGAGCCTTTCAGTACGGCGAGTTTTCGAACGTGGCCCGTTGCACCACCGGGAATTGACGGACCGAGGATCCGCTGAGAAGGAAGTTTGATCATGTCCCGTACTTTCTTGTCCCGCCCACCGAAGCACGTGTGCTCCGACATCACGGCACTCGCCGCCGTGCAGCGAGGACAGGTCGGCGCCTTTCAACTCATCCATGAGCGGCACTACCCGGCCGTCCACGCGTACGCCACGGAATGCCTCGCGGATGTCGAAGCCGTCGGCGGGCTCTCCACGCGGGTGTTCCGTCGGGTGCTCGCGACGCGTCTCAAGGGTGGCGTGGTCATCGGCGTACGCCATCCCGGTTGTCTGCGGCGCGAGCTCCTGGACGGAGTCCGCAGCGGAGCGGTGGCGCACGCCGCCTACGACGTGGCCGCGCTCGCCCCCGGGTTCCGCGACTGGGTGGCCAAGGGAGCCGCCTGGCCCATGGAGGACGGCAGCCAACTGGCGCGGGCCTTCGAACGGCTGCCCCGGTCGGCTCAGATCCTGTTGTGGCACGGGGTGGTGGAGCAGGAGGACCCTCGGCTCATCGCCCGGATCACAGGGCGGCGCGAGGCCGCCGTCGTGGCCTCCACGCAGCAGGCCATGGAGCTGCTGCGTGGCATCCGACTGGGGCTCCACGCCGAGCGCATGGGGCGTCCGGAGTGCCGGGAGGCCCTGGCCGGGCTCGGGGCCGCGCTCGACTGTGCCGCGGTGTCCGGCATCGCCGCGCATGGGCGTGACTGCCAGTGGTGCCGCGAGGCAGGCGAGGATCTGGCGGATCTCGACGGGCGGCTCGGCAGCCACTTGCCTGCCTGGCAGTTGGGCTGGTGGCCCGGTCCTCGGTACCTGCGGGTCAAGGCGGTGTCCCGCGCCCTCGTCGATGTGCCCTCCTATGTCTGCGAGTTCCCCGAGCTGTCAGCCGCCTGGGTGCCGAACCGGCCGCGCGGACGAGGGCTCTTATCGCGGCGGAAACCGGGTGACACGGGGGGATATGCATGACAGCTGAGGACAGCGGGGACCAGTCGGCAAGCCGCACCGACGCCGAACTCACCACCCTCCTGCGGGAGGAGAACGACGATGCGGCACTGGCGGAGATCTTCCGGCGTCACCGTGCGGCGGTTCTGTCCTACGCCCGTACCTGCTGCCGCGATCCGCACACGGCCGAGGACCTCACGTCCGAGGCGTTCGCCCGCACGATCCATGTGGTCCGTGCAGGCGGCGGTCCGGAGGTCGCGTGGCGGCCCTACCTCCTCGTGGTGGTCCGCCGCACGGCGGCGGACTGGGCCGCGACCGCCCGCCGGAG
>NZ_JBHYIG010000356.1:0-8992 GCF_042740015.1 Streptomyces sp. NPDC059037 | reverse complement strand
CATGCTCCAGTCGATCCGGCCGGTCAGGTCGGATCGACTGGACAGCCGGGTGGATGTTGTGCCCCCGGGCCGCCGCCCCCCCCCCCCCGGGGCTCCCCTCCTTCATCAGGAGCGGACCCCGTGGTGAGGGCGGAAACCGACTGTGCGTCAGCTCGCCGCGACGGGCAGGACGGAGCCCTTGTACTTGTCCTCGATGAACTGCTTCACCTCGGGTGAAGTGAGCAGTTTCGCCAGCTTCTTGACCCGTGGATCGTCCTCGTCGCCCTTCTTGACGGCGAGCACGTTGTTGTACGGGTTGTCCTTGGGCGACTCGAGAAGAATGGCGTCCTTCTTGGGGCTCAAGTCGGCGTCGAGGGCGTAGTTGTTGTTGATGACCGCGGCGTCGACGTCCTCCAGGGAACGCGGCAACTGGGCGGGCTCCAACGGCTTGATGGTGAGCTTCTTCGGGTTGGACGTGATGTCCTGGGGCGTGGCGGTGCCGCCGACGCCCTTCTTGAGCCCGATGACGCCCTTGGACGCGAGGAGTTGCAGCGCCCTGCCCTCGTTGGTGGTGTCGTTGGGAACGGCGACGGTCGCTCCGGCCGGCAGGTCGGCGACGTCCTTCGTCTTGTTCGCGTACACCCCCATCGGGGGCAGATAGACCTCGGTGACCGGCGCGAGATCCGTCTTCTTGGACTCGTTGAAGTCCTTCAAGTACGGGGCGTGCTGGTAGAGGTTGGCGTCGAGGGACCCTTCCTGGAGCGCGGTGTTCGGTGCGACGTAGTCGGTGAACTCCGTGATCCGGAGGTCGAGTCCCTCCTTCTTCGCGAGGTTGTCCTTGATGTACGTGAGGACTTCGCCTGCCGGGGTCGGGGTGGCGCCGACGACGAGCGTGTCGCCGTCGCCGCCTCCCGAGCCCGAATCGGAGCCGCAGGCGGTCAGGCCGAGCGACAGGGCGAGCGCCCCGGCCGCGGCGGCCATGACGGGCGTACGCATGATCAGAACGCCGCGACGACGGCGCCGTCGTACTTGTCGTCGATGAACTTCTTGACCTCGGGCGAGGTGAGGAGCTTGGCGAGCTTCTTCACGCGCGGGTCGTTCTCGTCGCCCTTCTTCACGGCGAGGAAGTTGCCGTAGGGGTTGTCCTTGGCCTTCTCGGCGACGAGGGCGTCCTTGGCGGGGCTGAGCGCGGGCTTGGCCTCCAGGGCGTAGTTGCCGTTGATCACCGCGGCGTCGACGTCACCCAGGCTGCGCGGCAGCGTGGGGGCCTCGAGCTCCTTGAACTTGATGTTCTTGGGGTTCTTGGCGATGTCCTTGGGGGTGGCTTCGTAGCCGACGCCCTTCTTGAGCTCGATGAGGCCGTTGTCCGCGAGGAGCTTGAGCGCGCGGGCCTCGTTGGTGGTGTCGTTCGGGACGGCGACGGTGGCGCCGTCCTTCAGGTCACCGAGCTTCTTGAGGCTCTTGGAGTACACGCCGAGCGGCTCCAGGTGAACCGTGGCCCCGGGGACGGGCACGATGTCCGTGCCGTTCTTCTTGTTGAAGTCGTCGAGGTACGGCTTGTGCTGGAAGTAGTTCGCGAAGACCTCGCCCTGCTGGACGGCGGTGTTCGGCGTGACGTAGTCGGTGAACTCCTTGACCTCGAGGTCGAGGCCGGCCTTCTTGGCGAGGTTCTTCTGGACGTAGTCCAGGATCTCGCCCTGCGGCGTCGGGGTCGCGGCGACGACGAGCTTGCCGTCCTTGTCGCCCGCGGCGGAGCCCTTGTCGGAGCCACAGGCGGAGAGCCCGAGGGTGAGGGCTCCGGCGGCGAGGACAGCGGTGGTGATCTTGGCGGTGTTACGCACGAAAAGTGCCTTTCTCCATGGATGGTGCTCTGTGGTGCAGCCCCGCGTGGGTGTGCGGGGTGGGTTCAGAAGCCTTCGGGTCTCAGGAAGCCTTCGGGCCTCAAGAGGCCTTCGAGGGCGCGACCTTGAGGAAGCGCAGGCGCGGTGCGGCGCCGGAGCGGCCGCCTCGCCGGTGCAGGCTGCGGGCCGCGTAGTCGCCCGCGAACTGGATGATCGAGATGACCACGGCGAGGATCGCCACGGTGATCCACATCAGCTCGGTCTCGAAGCGCTGGTAGCCGTAGCGCAGGGCGAGGTCGCCGAGGCCGCCGCCGCCGACCGTGCCCGCCATCGCGGAGTAGCCGATGAGGGCGACGATCGTGGTGGTGGCGCCCGCGATCAGCGAGGGCAGCGACTCCGGGACGAGGACCTTGCGTACGACGGTCCAGGTGGAGCCGCCCATCGACTGGACGGCCTCGACGAGCCCGCCGTCGACCTCACGGATCGAGGTCTCGACGAGCCGCGCGAAGAAGGGGATGGCGCCGATGGCGAGCGGCACGAGGGCGGCCTCGCGGCCGATCGTGGTCCCGACGATCCAGCGCGTGAAGCCCATCAGCGCGACCATGAGGATGATGAAGGGCATCGAGCGGACGATGTTCACGATCTGCCCGATCGCCTTGTTGAGGAAGGCGTTCTGCAGGAGACCGCCGCGCTCGGTGAGGACGAGCAGGATGCCGAGCGGCAGTCCGGCGACGACGGCTATCAGCGTCGACCAGCCGACCATGTAGAGGGTGTCCCAACAGGCCTGCTCCAGCAGGGGCTGCGTCTCCGACCAGGTCACTTGGCACCTTCCTTGACCAGCAGCGTGGCGTCCTGCGGTACAGGCGCTTCATGTCCGGCGACCTCGACCTGAAGGCCCTGCTCGCGCAGGAAGCCGATCGGGACGACGTTCTCCTCGAAGCGTCCCGGCAGTTCGATGCGCATGCGGCCGACCTGCCGGCCCGCGACGGTGTCCATCGCGGCGCCGAGGATCGAGATGTCGATGTTGTACGTGCGCGACAGCTGGGAGATGACCGGCTGGGTCGCGGCCTCGCCGTGGAAGGTCACGTCGACGACGGTGCGGTCCTCGCCGGTGGCGTCGCCGCTGACCGGGAAGAGCGCGGCGGCCAGCTGGGAGCCGGGCGTCGCGAGCAGCTCGGTGACGGTGCCCGACTCGATGATCCGGCCGTTCTCCATCAGGGCGGCAGAGTCGCAGACACTCTTGACGACGTCCATCTCGTGCGTGATCAGCAGGACGGTCAGGCCGAGCTGCCGGTTGAGGTCGCGCAGGAGCTGGAGGATGGAGCGGGTGGTCTCCGGGTCGAGGGCGCTCGTCGCCTCGTCGGAGAGCAGCACCTTCGGGTCGCCGGCGAGCGCGCGGGCGATGCCGACGCGCTGCTTCTGGCCGCCGGAGAGCTGCGCCGGGTAGGACTTGGCCTTGTCGGCGAGGCCGACCAGGTCGAGCAGTTCAAGCGCCTTGTGGGAGCGCTCGGCGCCGCTGAGGCCGAGGATCTCCAGGGGCAGTTCGACGTTGTCCTGCACGGTGCGCGAGGACAGCAGGTTGAAGTGCTGGAAGACCATGCCGATGCGGCTGCGGGCACGGCGCAGGTCCTTGCTCGCGCGGCTCCCGCGGCCGGCGAGCGCGGTGAGGTCCTGTCCTGCGACCGTCACGGTGCCGGAGGTGGGACGCTCAAGGAGGTTGACGCAGCGGATCAGCGAGGACTTTCCGGCGCCTGACTGGCCGATGACGCCGTACACCTCGCCTTCGCGGACGTGCAGATCGACGCCGTCGAGAGCAGTTACTTCACGACCGCGTGAGCGGTAGACCTTGGTGAGGCCGGAAGTGGTGATCACAGGGGTTTCCGTCACTGTCGAGTGCGCGGCCGGGTTGAGGCCGGGCACGGGGCATTCGTGGGGAACGCGGCACGGTTTCTCGCGGTGGCGAAAAGAACCGGAGGACGTGTGCGCGGGGCAGGCTCGCTTCCTACGTCATGTACAGCGGGCGTACGTCGCGTAGGGGCGTGGCACAGCGGCTTCGCTTCGGGGCGCGAGGCTCAGGGGTGGTGCAGGGGCCCTCAGAAGGCGCACATTCGACACATACAACGAGCACCGGGCGTCGTGATCGCCTCGGTCGCAGGGGTGCGGTAGCTCGTCGTGGTCATGCGGAACAGTAAAACACGCGTGCGCTCGCCGCCCGCCACCGCTGTCCGGTATACGGACAGCCGGTGGACAGGCGCGGACACCGGCGGGCGGGCCCTCAATCCCGGGTGGTGATCTCCACGCCACCCGCGATGGCCTGCGCGGACACGCCCGAGAGGTCCTTGACGACGACGTCCGCGGAGAGCTCGTGGGCCTGGTGCGTTGTGGTCAACGCCACGGTCGTCATGCCGGCCGCGCGCCCCGCCGTGAGACCGGCGGGCGCGTCCTCGAACACCACGCAGCGCGCCGGGTCGACGCCGAGCCTCCGTGCGGCGAGCAGGAAGGGCTCCGGGTCGGGCTTGCCGCGCGTGATGTCGTCGGCGGCGATGAGCATCTTCGGGCGGATGCCGACCTCCGCGAGCCGGGCCTCGGCGAGGCGGCGCCCGGCGGAGGTGACGACGGCCCAGCGCTCCGGGGGCAGCGACTCGAGGAGCTCGCGGGTGCCGGGCAGCAGGACGACGCCGCCGGCGACGTCCGAGACCTCGAGCTCCTCTATGCGCAGCACGGCCTCGGCCACGCGCCCGGCGGGCAGCAGATCGGCGATGATCTCGGCGGCGGGCCGGCCGTGCAGCTCGACCCGCGCGAATTCCTCGGCGGTGATCCCGTACTCGTGCGCCAGGCGCGTCCAGCAGCGGTACACCGACTCCAGGGAGGAGACGAGGGTTCCGTCGTTGTCGAACAGGAGCGCTTCAGCCTGGATCTTCATGGTGTCCGAGCCTACGGGGCACCCCTGGGGCGGGCGCATCGGGTCGAAGGGCCCGTAATAAAGTCGACGGCATGCTTGTTGCCCTGACGATCGCGACCTCGGTGGCCGCGCTCGCGCTCGCCGCGTGGTGCGGTTTCGCCGCCTACCGGGACCAGCCGACCAAGGACTGGCACTTCATCGGGATGGGCGTGGTGACCTTGCTCGCCACCGTCCAGCTGATCGTCGGCATCGTCCAGCTGGCCCGCGGCGAGGAGCCCGCGCAGGGCACGACGATCTTCGTGGCGTATCTGATCGGTTCGTTCGCCTGCATCCCGGCGGCGGGCTTCATGTCGCTTGCGGAGCGCACCCGTTGGGGCTCGATCACCGTCGCCGCCGGTGGCGTGGTCCTCGCCGTGCTCGAAGTGCGGCTCTACGACATCTGGGGAGGCTGACGTGACGGTGACCGAGCCCGACAAGGACGGGGCGGCTCCGGCCCGCCAGAAGCTCATCACCGGACCCGGCATCCTCCTGGTCTGGCTGTACGGCGTGATGGTCGTCGGCGCCGTGTCGCGCTCCGCCGTGCAGATCTCGTCGGACTTCGACAAGGCCCCGCTCGCGTACACGCTGTCCGCGATCGCCGGGCTCGTCTACGGCTTCATCACGTACTCGCTGGTCCGCGGCGGCGAGAAGGCCCGCAGGGCGGCGCTGGTGTGCTGCGCCGCCGAGCTGGTGGGCGTCCTCGCCGTGGGCACGTGGACGCTCGTCGAGCCGTCCGCCTTCCCCGACGCGACGGTCTGGTCGGACTTCGGCATGGGCTATCTCTTCATCCCGGTGATCCTGCCGGTCACCGCCATGTTCTGGCTGAACAAGGCGCGCAGGGCTACGCGCTAGCGACGTAGGTGTCGGCCTCCGTGTCCTTGGAGAGCGTGACCAGCGTCAGGCGTTCGTTGACCCGCCGGGTGCCCACCGCGGTGTAGCCGTGCTTGCGGTAGAGCTGGAGGTTCTGCTCGCTGCGGTGCCCGGTGAAGAGCTGGAAGCACTTGGTGCCGCCGCCCGCGCCGAGCCGCTGCTCTATCGCCTCCAGGAGCCGGCCGCCCAGGCCGTGCCGCTGCATCCGGGGATGGACGATGAGCTTGTTGATCCGCGCCGTGCCGTCGGGGTCGACCGTGCCGCGCACGGAGGCCACCACTTCGTCGCCGAGCCGCGCCACCAGGACGTCGCCCGTGGCCAGTTCGGCCTTGATGGAGTCGAGGGTCTGCGTGAGCGGCTCGATGGAGTAGTCGCCGTACAGCTCGGCCTCGCTCTGGTAGCACAGGTACTGCAGTTTGAGGATCTTCTCGGCGTCCTGTCCGTCCGCCGCCGAGATCGTCACACTCATGCCCATGTGTGCATGCCTCCCGCTCACCTGCTCCGCCGGTTGTCTAACGCTCCTTTCCCCGCGGTTCAGGAGCTGCAACCTCCGCCGCGAGCATTCTGCGCAGGCATCCCAGGCATCGGGAACGTTCCGGCCCCAGACTGCCCTGTGACATTCCCAACTCGCCTGCGATCTCCCGGTAGGTGAGGTCCTCGGGGGACAGAAGTGCCGCCATCAGGCCGGGGCAGCGTCCTGGCAGCCTGCGGACCGCCGCGTGCAGGGTGCGGTCCCGGTCGGCCCGCAGGGCGCGCTGCTCGGGGCCGCACTCGATGTCGTCGGCGGGTTCGGTCGCGTACCGCACCTCGCGCTCCGCCGTACGCCGGCTGCGCCGCGCCTCGGCGGCGACGGCGCCGCGCAGCCAGGTGGCCGGGTCGGCGGGTGGGCCGTCGGCGTCCATCCGTTCCAGGAGGCGCAGCCAGACGGCCTGTTCGAGGTCGCCCGGGTCGGCGCCGGAGCCGAGGGCGGCGGCGGACGCCTCGGCGGCGAGGAGCGGGCGCAGTGCGGGGATGAGCTGGGTGGTCATGCCCGCCGGGACGCGGCCGCCCCGGCGGCAGGTTGCCGGAGCGGCCGTCTCTCACCCCAACCGGGGCCGGGCGATCAGCTGTTGACGAAGTCGGCGGCCGCGAGCAGCGCGGTGTCCGGGTTGTCGGAGAAGATGCCGTCGATGCCCGTCTCGAAGTACGCCTTGAAGGCACCGAAGGCGTCGCCGTAGGCGGCCGGGTCGGTGCCCTTCCTGAAGTTCGTGGGCAGGAAGGTGTTCTCGTTGCGCATCGTGTACGGGTGCAGGACAAGGCCCGCCGCGTGCGCGTCCTTGACCAGCGTGGACGGGGTGCCGAGGCTGCCGTCCGGGTTCTTCGGGATGACGAGGTCGAGGGTGGGGCCGATGCCCTGTGCGTACGACGCCATCCACGTGAGGCCATCGGGCTTGATGAGATCGGCGACGGTGCGCGGGTCGCCCGCCTCGACGAAGTCCCAGGGCCGTGAGGCCGCGGTGGACAGGAGCACCACCAGCGGCGCGTCGACCAGCTTGTTCAGGCGCTGGATGCTGCTCGGCTCGAAGGACTGCAGGAAGTTCGGCGCGTCCTTCTTGTGCCGGCCGTACTTGCGCAGGAGCTTGGCGAGCGGCTCCTCCAGGCCGAGGCCCAGCTTGCGGAAGTACGTGGGGTGCTTGGTCTCGATGTGCAGCCAGATCTGCTTGCCGTGCTTGCGCCCCTGCTTGTCGGCCCACTGGAAGACCTCTTCCAGGGTGGGCACGTCCCAGCGGCCGTCGTAGAGCGTGTTGCGCTGGCGGGTGCCCGGGATGCGCTCCTTGGCGCGCAGCGTCTTCAGCTCGGCGAGCGTGAAGTCCTCGGTGAACCAGCCCGTGAAGGAGGTGCCGTCCACGGACTTGGTGGTCTTGCGGGACGCGAACTCGGGGTGCGCCGAGACGTCCGTCGTCGCGGTGATGTCGTTCTCGTGACGGCATACGAGATGGCCGTCCTTGGTGGGCACGACGTCCTGCTCGATGACGTGGGCGCCCATGTCGAGGGCGAGCTGGTACGAGCCGAGCGTGTGCTCGGGGCGGTACCCGCTGGTGCCGCGGTGCGCGACGACCGTCGGCACCGGCAGGGTCTTGTAACCCCCGTGTCCGTGCTTCGCGTCGGCTCTCGCCACGCCGGGCAGCCCCACGACGGCTGTGCCCGCCCCGAGCACCGCCGCCCCGAGCACCGCGCGCCGCCCCGGCCGCTGCTCCCCCGACCCCGACTGACCCGACTGCTGCTTAGCCATTGAGCGCTCCTCCCGATGTGCTGCCTTGCACCTGACAAAGCGGCACGATCGTAGGTGCCGCCGCGTGACGGATGGGAGACCCTGGGCCGAACGGAAGGGTGATGCGGGATGGCTACTGGTGTGCGGGGCCCGTCACGTCATGGCTGCGCGTGACTGCGGCGCGTGACAAGGACCACTAGTACGCGCCACTTGTCCCCCACGGGGATACCGTCGTCCCAGGGAGGACGTTCCAAGGGCAACACCACGCAAACCCAGGTCAACTCTGCGTATCGAGTAGATGAACCCGATGTGCGGTGAGCGGGGACCCGCGAGTATCGTCCTCACCTGCACATACTCGTCGTCGACCCGTTGACACCGGAGGGCCCGTTGTCCCGTCTCGCGCTCATCAAGGCAGTGCTCGGACCGATCTTGCGTCTGATGTTCCGCCCACGGGTGGAAGGCGCCGAGAACATTCCGGGCACCGGTCCGGTCATCATGGCCGGAAACCACCTCACGTTCATCGACTCGATGATCATGCCTCTGGTGTGCCCGCGTCCGGTGTTCTTCATCGGCAAGGACGAGTACGTCACGGGCAAGGGCATCAAGGGCCGCCTGATGGCCTGGTTCTTCTCCGGCGCCGGCATGATCCCCGTGGACCGCGACGGCGGCCACGGCGGTGTGGCGGCGCTGATGACGGGGCGGCGCGTCCTTGAGGAGGGCAAGCTCTTCGGCATCTACCCGGAGGGCACCCGTTCCCCCGACGGCCGCCTGTACCGCGGCCGCACGGGCATCGCGCGCCTCACCCTGATGACCGGCGCGCCCGTCATCCCCTTCGCGATGATCGGCACGGACAAGCTCCAGCCGGGCGGCAAGGGACTCCCCCGGCCCGGCCGGGTGACGGTCCGCTTCGGCGAGCCGATGGAGTTCTCGCGCTACGAGGGCATGGACCGCGACCGCTATGTGCTGCGGGCGGTGACGGACTCCGTGATGACGGAGGTCATGCAGCTGTCCGGTCAGGAGTACGTGGACATGTACGCCACGAAGGCGAAGGCCGCGTAGCTCTGCCTTCGCCTGCGGGCCGTCCGTGGCTGGTCGCGCAGTTCCCCGGGG
>NZ_JBHYIG010000355.1:2123-9074 GCF_042740015.1 Streptomyces sp. NPDC059037 | reverse complement strand
GGCGGTAAGCGGCTCTGGCGAAGTCAGGTGCGGTTCGGGTGCGCCCCCGAAGGGGCGCGGGGCTGTGACATGTGCGGCTCCGCCGCGTGGGCGCGACCAGCCACGACAAGGCCGCAGACGAGGTTAATCTGTGCCCATGCCCCGCTACGAATACCGCTGCCGTTCCTGCGGCGACTCCTTTGAACTGAGCCGCCCGATGGCCGAGTCCTCGGCCCCCGCCGTCTGCCCCGCCGGGCACGACGACACCGTCAAGCTGCTCTCGGCGGTGGCCGTCGGCGGGACGAGCGCCGCGCCCGGCCCGAGCGCCGGTGGTGGTGGCGGAGGCGGCTGCTGCGGCGGGGGCTGCTGCGGCTGAAGTCGCCACAGCCGCAGCCCTACCTCGACGCCGCGAGGAACCCCCGCAGGATCTCCTCCCCGGCCGCGACCCCGCGCTCCGGCAGCACCGTGAGGCCCGGTGCCGTCCACCCCGTGTCGGCCAGTTCCCCGTGGCCCGGACGCCACGAGCGGTCGGCGGCCAGGAGCAGATCGGCGTCGAGGAGCGAGTCCCCGGCCGCGAGGATCTCGTCGGCGCCGATCCGCCGTGCCACCTCGCGCACCGCCGCGCTCTTGGTGAGCGGCTTCGGCACGGCGTAGATCTTGCGGCCCTGCAGCGAGACGGTCCAGCCGCGGCCTTCCGCCCACTCGGCGAGCTCCTTGACCCAGCCCTCGGGCAGCAGGGAACGCTCGACGACCAGATACGCGAAGAGGTCCTCGGCCACCCGCTCCTTCAGGAGCCAGGCCGGGTCGGCGGTGCGCACCATGTGCGCGCGGACCTCGTCGAGCGAGGCGCAGTCGGCGGCGATGCGCCGGTCGACGTCCGCCCGCCATTCGGGGTCGGACACCCCGTCGACCAGGAGATGCCCGCCGTTGGCGCAGATCGCGAACTTCGGTGCGGGGCCCGGCAGATGGATGCGGCCGTACTGCTCGCGCGTACGCGTGGTCGTCGGCACGAAGACCGTGCCGCGGCCGACCTCGCCGAGCAGCCCGGCGGCGGTCTCGGTGACGTACGACAGGGGCTTGCTCTCGTAGACCTCGACGCAGAGCAGGCGCGGCGCGTCGGCGTCGGGCATGGTCAGGCCGAGCGCGGCGGCGGAGTAGATGAGGGTGCGGTCGAGGTCGCTGGCGACGAGTACCGTCCGGTTCGTGCTCACTTGGCCGCCACCGCCTTGCCGTCCGTGCCGGTGGCGCCGCGCGTGAACTGAGGGTGGATCAGCCCGACGCAGGTGTAGGGGAGTTCGTCCACTTCCTCGACCGGTACGCCGCGCTGTTCGGCGAGGAGTCGTACGTGATCGAGGTCGGCCCCGGCGCCGGCCCGCGCCAGGATCTTCCAGGGCACGCGGCGCAGCAGCACGCGCGTCGTCTCGCCGACGCCCGGCTTCACCAGGTTCACGTCGTGGATGCCGTACTCCTCGCTGATCCGCTCGACGGCCGCCCAGCCCTCCCAGGTCGGTGCCCTGTCCGCCGAGAGCACCTCCTTGACCTGGGCGTCGACGGCTTCGGTCACCTCGTCGAAGCGGTCCACGACGGCGTCGATGAAGTCGAGGGAGACGTCGGTGCCGGCGAGCTCGCGGTAGAACTTGCCGCCGTGGAAGTCGTCCGGGCCGACCAGGTCGGCGCGGAGCACGGTGCGCGATATCAGGCCGGACACCGTCGAGTTGAGGCAGGCGGAGGGGATGAGGAAGTCCTCACGGGTGCCGTAGGTGCGCACGCACGAGCCGGGGTCGGCGAGCACGGCGATCTCCGGGTTGAACCCGGTGGGCCCGCCCGACTCCTCGAACTCCCGCACCGCGTCGGCCAGTTCACGGGTGATCGCGCCCTTGCCCGTCCATCCGTCGACGAAGACCACGTCGGCCGGGTCGTGGTGGGCGGCGAGCCAGCGCAGCGCGTTGGCGTCGATACCGCGCCCGCGCACGATCGACACGGCGTAGTGCGGCAGGTCGAGACCGTGCCGGTGCTGCGCCCAGCGGCGCATCAGTACGCCGACGGGCGTGCCCGCGCGGGCAAGGGAGACGAGGACCGGACGCGGGGAGCGCTCGGCGAGGACGGTCTCGGTGACGGTGCCGACGGCCTGCGCGATCCGTGCGGCGGAGGTGTCGAGCGCGGCCCGGAACAGCTCCTGGTACTGCGGGCTCGGCTGGTACTCGACCGGCAGCGACTCGGCGTAGTGCGCGCCGCCGCTCTGTATCGCCTCCTCGCGCTCCTCGGTGGGTGCTTCCAGCGTCACGTCCGAGAGGTCCTGCAGCAGCCAGCCGACGTCTTCGGGCGCGTACGAGGAGAAGTCGGGGCCGCGGAGGGGCTCGGGCAGCATGGGGGGCCTTTCGGGGACGTACTCAGGGACGCGCTCGGGGACGTACTCAGGGACGTACGAGGGAACGACGGCGAGCAGGACCTGCGGGGTGTGCGCGGCGAGCTGCGCCAACAGGCCGTCGGGGGCGTGCAGTCGGGGCCCGTCGCCCACGGAGTCGACCACGGCGACGATCGCGTCGAAGCCGCCGCCCGCGACGTTGTACGCGTACCGCTCACCGGGCCCGTCGGCGGGCTCGTCGTGGGCGGGGAAGACGAGGCGGCTGCGGATGGCGTAGCCCGGGTCGTCGACGGCAAGTACGGGCGAGCGGGTGGTGGTGGAGTACCGGACCTCGGCGTCGCTGCCGCCCAGCCACTCCTCCAGCGCCTCCCCGAGGGCCAGCGGCGCGTACATCAGCTCTTCGAAGCCGAGGACGAGGACGCGGGCAGGGACGGGTGCGGAACCTGGGGCCAGCGCCTGGGCGAGGCGTTCCGCCATCCCCGGCAGCGCCGCGTCGAGCACGGCCCGGTGCTCGGGCGTGAACCCGTGGCGGCCGCCGTCCGGTACACCGGCGGGCCAGTCGAGCTCGACCCGGGTGACGGTGCCGCGCTCCCGGCGCGGCGCGGGAAGCGGCGCCGCCGTCTCGTGCTCTGCGACCAGCGCCTGCCCCTTCTCCAGGACGCCATCCGGCAGCCGCACCGTGCCGGACGCCATCGCGATCAGGTCGACGCGCGCGCCGATTTCCTCGGCGAAGCCGGCCAGGCGGCCCTGGTCCTCGGGCGAGCGCATGTCGACGAGCGCCACGATGACGTACCGGTCGCGCGGATAGCGCTCGTGCAGCGCGCGGATGGTGTTGAGGACCGTGTTGCCGGTGGAGAACTCGTCGTCCACCAGGACCAACGGGCCGTCCCCGGCGAGGAGTTCGGGGTCGGCCGGGAGCAGCAGGTGCGAGGTCGCGTGCGAGTGGGACTCCTCGAAGCCGCCCGCCTGGCGCACCCCGTCGACCGGGCGGCGCGTGGAGTGCAGATAGGGCGCGAGGCCGATGCCGTCCGCGACGCTGTGACCGAGGCCCGTCGCCGTCTCCGCGTAGCCGAGGACGACCGCACGCCGGGCCTCGGCGTCGCCGAGCAGGGCGCGCGCCCTGACACCCAGGTCGTGCCCGGCCGCGTACACGACAGACGGCCGCTGGGGCACATGCTTGCCGAGGACGTTCGACACCAGCAGGTGCGCGCGCTTGGGGTTGCGGCGCAGGGCGAGCCCGAGCAGTTCGCCCAGGCTCGCGTCGCCGATGAGCTCCACGCCGAGCCGCTCGGCGACCCACGTCCCGGACCACACCGCGTCGTCCACCACGTCGTCGTTCACAGTCCTCGCACAGTCCTTACGTTCCTTGCGTTCCTTGCGTTCTTTACCGTCGGCCGGAGAAGGTCCGGCCGGGAGAAACGGGCGCCCGGCGGTCAACCGGAGAGCCCGGCGGTGAGCAGCTCCACGAAGCCGATGTCCTCGCGCGCGACACCGAACACCTCGGCGCGCTGCAGGGTCCGCTCGGCCCAGGCGCGGTGCGGCTTCACCTCGTTCATCTTGTTCGTGTACGCCGAGCGCATGACCCCGCCGCCGCCCCGCTCCGGGCGCAGGATGTCCTCGGCGTCGCTGAACTCCTCGTGGCTGACGACCGAGAGGGCGTGCACGGGCAGCACGTGCGAGGGGTGGATGCAGGTCTTGCCGAGCAGGCCGTTGGCCCGGTCCAGCTCGATCTCGCGGAGCAGCCCGTCGATGTCGTGCTCGATGAGCGCCTGCCGCAGCTCCTCCGCCCGCCCTTCCAGGAAGGGGCTGCGGCGCAGCTGAGGCTTGAACATTCTCTCCTGGACGCGGAAGTACTCCCACACCGGACCGGTCACGGTGAAGCCCGTGCCGTCGGCCCTGCCGAGGAGATTGACCACGTCGGCGATGACGGAGGCCACGATGTGGACGTCGTACGCGGTCATGTGCGGCGGCCTGCGCAGGCCGTACGCGGAGCAGAAGTCGGTGACGCCGAGGCGCAGCGCGAGCACCCGCTCGCGGTACTTGTCGACGGTGCGGGCGATCCCGGCGAGGTTCTCCGTGCGGCTCTCCAGGTGCAGCAGCTCGGGCGATTCGAGGACGGGCATCGCGAAGAGCCGCCGCCCGGTCGCCGCCTCGGCCGCGGAGAGCGATTCCAGGAAGGGGACGCCGCGCTCCTCGGTGAACTTGGGGAGCACGAATCCGGACAGCAGGCGGATGCCGTCGCCGAGGCGCTGGGCGAGGTCGGTTATCTGCTCGGGGGTGCGGACCCGGATGAACAGCAGCGGCGGCTTGGCGTCCTTCCGGGCGGCAAGCTCCGCGAACTGTCTGACCAGGTTCTCCTCGGCCCCGACGACTTCCGCGTCGTCGATCGAGTCTTCGAGGCAGAGCACCATCGAGATCACGCCACGCCCGGCCTGCTTGAGGATGTCGTCGGCGAGCCGGGGGCGTGTGGCAGGGCTGTACAGCGTGGCGCCGAGCGCCGCCGCAAGCAGGCGGGGAGAGGAGTCGGCGGTGAAGTCGCACGGCTCCCGATGGAAGAGGCGCTGTCGCACCTCTGGGGCAATATGCCCGAAATGACGCATGAAATTCCCCTGTACTCGTCGGCGCGGTCCGACGTGATGTGGCCGGTAATAGTACGTAGGGACGGGTGTCAAGGGTTCCCCATGGGCATGAAATTCAGGTAACCCGGCCATGTCAGACACAGACACCACACACAGTCACCCCCGCGTTGTCCCGTCCGCGACCGGGAAGGCAGGATGACCGCATGACGCACGCGATGTTGAAGGGGTCGAACGTCCCGCTCGAAGCCACGGCCGTCCGCGCCGTGCTGCGCTGGACCCCGGGACAGGGAGTCCCCGACGTCGACGCGTCGGCTCTCCTCCTTGGCACCGACGGCCGCGTGCGGTCCGACGAGGACTTCGTCTTCTACAACCAGCCGCGCCACCCCTCCGGCAAGGTCTGGCGGCTCGGCAAGAAGCGGGTCGCCGAGGGCCTGACCGACACGATCCAGACGGACATGGCGGGCCTCGATCCGGCGGTGAGCCGGGTCCTGCTCGTCGCATCGGCGGAGGACGTCCCCTTCGAGCGCGTACGCGCGCTGCGGATCCTGCTGTACGACGCCGCCACCACCGAGGGCGAACCTCTCGCGTACTTCGACATCACCCCGCAGACCGGCGCCGAGACCGCGCTGATCTGCGGCGAGCTCTACCGCCGCGCCGACGCCTGGAAGTTCCGGGCCCTGGGCGAGGGCTATCTGAACGGCCTGGAGGGCCTCGCCGGCGACTTCGGCATCTCCGTGGACGAGTCGGAGGCCGTGCCCGAGCCGACGCCCGAGGCCTCGCTCCCGCAGCCGGCCCAGGCCCAGGCCCAGCCGCAGCCCGATCCAGGGCCCTTCCCGTCGTCCGCCGCGCCCACCGCGCCGGTCCCGCGGCCCTTCCCCGCGCCGGCGCCCCAGCCCTCGTACGGCTATCCGCCCGAGCCCACGCGCCAGCCCATGCCGCAGCCTTCGTACGGCTATCCGCAGCCCGCGCCCGCCCAGCCGGCGCCGGTCGCACAGCCCTCGTACGGCTATCCGCAGCCGGTCGCGCCGATGCCCGACCCGAACTTCCGGCTGCCCCCGCAGGGGCCGCAGTTCCTGAACCGCTGAGCGGCGGCGGGCTCGACAGGGGGCGTTCGGCGCCCCGCGTCGGGGCACTCAGCCGCCGCCCGCCTTGGCCTTGTAGCCCCGGCCCCACTGCAGGCCCCAGCCGTACAGGCGGTCGAGCTCGGCCTGGAAGCCGTACACGAACTTCACCTCGCGGCGCACGACCAGCTCGCCCTTGACGTTCTCCAGCGAGGCCACGGCGCACGACCTGGCCTGCGGCTGGCGCTCGTCGAGGTCGATCTCGATCCGCGGGCCGTTGCTGGGGTAGAGCGTCACCTTGGCGTGCGTACGGTCGAAGGCGGGCGTCTGGTCGTAGATGTACGCGAAGAACAGCAGCCGCTTGATCGACTCGCGGTGGTCGAGGTTCACATAGATCGTCTCGCCGGACGGCGAACCGAACCGGTCGTCACCGCTCAGCTTCACGTACGGCGGCGCGTTGAGGCTCCCGAAGAAGCTGCCCAGCGGCTGTACGACGCCCTTGGCGCCGTCCACCATCTCGTACAGGCAGCCGATGTCCAGGTCCACGTTGACCACGCCCTGGGTGTGCGCCTGCACCACGTCGGGCTGGAACATCTTGAAGGGGTGCCGCAGCAGGCCGCCGCCCCCGCGCTGCTTGCCGATGATGTCGGACGTACGCATCTGCCAGGAGAGGTTGACCCGCAGATTGCCGGTGGCCGCGCCCTGTTTGTTGAGCGAGACCGTCGGATGCCGCTTGGTGAGTTCGATGGAGTTGGTCGCGGCGCTGCCCGACTCGAAGTCCATCGAGCGCCCACGCCATAAACCGTCCCAGAAGGACATTGCCGCCCCCAAAGTCGCGTGCGTATACCGAACGGGGCGGGGGTGTGGGGAGGGACACCCGCAACACCCCACCCCCCGGAGGAGAGAAAGGTGAGCCCCCGCACCCCACCCACGAGAAGAAGAAGAACAAGAAAAAAACGCCACAGAG